>CAYRCA010000231.1:0-6989 GCA_964422565.1 uncultured Acidobacteriota bacterium
CTCCTCCTTTTCGAGGACCATCGTATCATGGCCGATCCACACAAGACCGTGGCCGGATCGGGGACCCAAACCGCCGCAAGCGGCAACCGATTTCACCGAGTGGGTCTCCCTCCGCGGGTGGGTCTCCCTTCATACTCGGATATGGGCTGAACCGGACCGGCGTGGAGACCGCCCCTCACTGCCAGCAGGCTCCGGGAGGGACTCGCGGACAAAACCCGCGCCGCTCGCACTTGCTCTCCACTCACGTTGAGTTTTCCGACAATGCAGGACACAATCGTATAGGCAAACCGACGTGGAGCGATTCCCGACGGCCGGCGGCCCGACGCTCTCGATGCGTCGCGGGTTGCGGAGACGAGGGGGCGTCGTCCCGGGTCCTTCGACCTTCGGCGGCACCCCGGGACGAGAAGATCCCCGCCGCCGCCGCAGAGTCGCTCGGGGTGTGGGTACCCCGAACAACCGTCAACCGCAAACTGGGGGAAACATGAGAACCAATCGACGACAGTTCATCCGCGGAACCGGCGCGGGGGTCTTTAGCGCGGCTTTCCTGAGCCGCTGCGCCGCACCGATCGACGAACCGATCCCGCCAGCGGAGCCGGAACGGCTCCCGGAGGTGGAACCCTTTCCAATCGGCTTTCAGAGCTATTCGCTGCGGCGTTTTCCCGAGCTCGAGGCGTTCGCGACCGAGGCCGACAAGCTCGGTCTGCCTTACGTGGAGCTCTACCGGGGGCACCTGCCGGTGGACGCCCCCGCGGAGCGAATCGCCCAGGTGAAGGAGCGCCTGGCGGCCGCCGGAGTCACGGTCAACGCCTTCGGAGTCGAACGGTTCAGCGCCGATCACTCCCAGAACGAGACCATCTTCCGCTTTGGAAGCGAGTTGGGCGTCGTCAATCTGAGCGCCGCGCCGAGCCGGGACGCCTTCGACAGCCTGGAGGAACTGGTGGATCGCTACGATATCCGCATCGCCATCCACAACCATGGGCCGGAGGACGAACTGTGGGCCCGTCCGGAGTGGATCCTGGAGGCGGTACGCGAACGCGACGGCAGGATCGGCGCCTGTGTGGATACGGGGCACTACCTTCGCTCCGGCGTGGACCCCGTCGAGGCCATCCGGATGCTGGGCTTCCGCGTGCTGGGGGTGCATTTCAAGGACTTCGACGAAGATCTGCACGAGGTGATCCCCGGAGATGGGCAACTGAACGTCCAGGCCACCCTGGAAGCGCTTCGCGACGTGGGCTTCGACGGCCCGTTCTCGATTGAGTTCGAGGAGTTTCCCGACGACCCCGTACCTCACATGAGGGTCGCCGTGGAGCGGATTACGGCCGTTCTGGAAGAATGGGCGGTGGCGGGATAGCCTGGCTTTCTCGCCGCGGGGATTCCCAGGCGGGGAGGACGGGCTTCCAGCCGGTCGCCGTCGGTTCTCGGCGTTCTTCGACAGGCAGGGATGCCTGTCTTCCCTACGCGGGGACCACCCTGTCCGGGAACAGTTCGGCCAGCGGATTCGTCCGCGGATAGGCGTGCCCGCGGTGTTGTCGATAGGCCTCGGCGTACCGGATCGGCCGCCCGCCCAGTTCCGCGGCCCGCCTGCCGAGCTCCTCGTTCCACCGGCGCATGCTCTCCAGGTACTCGTCGATCCCGTGATGGGCACGCAGCCAGTTCCGCTGGCTCTCGTGGCAGGCCAGAAGCTCCAGGCGGCGATCCATCAGGTCGCTCACATCCAGGTAGAAGTGCGGGGCGACCGAATCGCCGAAGAGATCGATTCCCTCAACGGGCTGCGCGTAATACAGGACCGGGATCGCGCCGATGGGTCCGGCCGTGGTGAACCCGGTGGTGTCGAAGTTCGGGGTCGGCGCCGCGAAGCAGGCGTTGCGAACCAAGCGACTGGTGACCTCGTGATCGATCAGATAGTCGTGGGGCGGATGGGTGATCACCAGCCAAGGCTGGACTTCGCGGAACAGCGCGGTTACGCGGCGGTTCGAGACCTCGTCGTAGAAGATGCAGAAGTCCCTGAAACCCCCATAGTGGTATAGGGCGCCGAGCATTTCGCAGGCCCGCGCCGCTTCCGCCCGGCGGATTCGCTGGATCTCCGTAGCCGGGTGCTCCTCGGAGCCGCAGTCCCCCAGGGTCAGCGTGGTCACGTGGATCTCGCAGCCCGCGTCCCTCAGCAGGAGAAGGGCACCGGAACAGATGAACTCGACGTCGTCGGGGTGAGCGCCCACCGCCAATACCCGCTTGCCCTGAACCTCCACAATCACCTCCCTCCTCGAACATCGCCCACCGGCCGAACCGCCTCCGGGGCTCCCGCCCGGTTCCCAGCGACAGACTCACGGCGCTTCAGAAACATGGTGGCGGCGGCCGCCGTCAGGATACACCAGGTGGCGAACAGGACACCTGGCAGCGCCGTCTCCGGCGAAAAGTGCCGCAGCGCCAGAGCCACCCCCAGGCCGGCGTTCTGCATCCCGACCTCGATGGTCAGCGCCATCCGGTGGGATGCGTCGAAGCGGTAAAGCCGCCCCAGGAACCATCCCGCCACGTATCCCAGCCCGTTGACGACCGCCACCAGGGCAAACAGAAGGGCGCCCACCCCGAGGAGATAGGGCTGATTGGCGGCCACGGCGTAGCCGATGATCACGACGATGGCGACCACCGCCACCACCGGCGCCAACCGGCGGGCCCGAGCCCCGGCGGGTCCGGCAAAGCGCTTGAAAGTCATCCCCCCGACCAGGGGCAGGAGAACGGTGAGCACGATGGTTTGCATCATCGGCCAGAAGGGGATGGGCAGGAAGACTCCCCCCAGCCACTTGACCAGCGCCGGGGTCAGAAGCGGCGAGAGTACGGTGGCGAGACTGGTCAGGGTGACCGAGAAGGCGACGGCGCCGCCCGCCAAGTAGACGATAACGTTGCTGGCCATGGCCCCCGGGGCGCAGCCGACGATGACAAACCCCAAAGCGACAGCGGGCTCCAGTCCGCTCAGGTAGGCCGCCAGGAACCCCAGCAGGGGCATGACCGAGTACTGCGTGAGCAGCCCCAGCCCGAGTTCCCGGGGACGACGCAGGGTGTCGACGAATTCCCGCGGTTCCAGCACCACCCCAAGCGCAAACATGGTGGCGGCGAAGAACCAGAGGAACGTCCCCGAAAAGACCAGGAACAGGGGCGGGTGAACCATAGCCGCCACCGCCCCCGCCAAGGTGAGCGGCGCCAACAATCGCGCTATCGAGTCCGCCATTCCCTCCCCTCCCGTGTTGTTTCTTCCGTGTTTTCCGCGCCCCGCCGGGGTGGAAATCCGCACGGCCGTCATATATACACGAGGTGCGGGCTATTTTGGAGCGGAGGAAGGGACACCCTCCGCGGTTGACCCGAGAAAAGGAGCAGCATGCAGGTTCGAATCTTCGACACGAAGAGAGAGTTGGGGGCCGCCGCCGCCGAGGAAGCCGCCGCGTGGGTCCGTCGCCGTCTGGCCGAGCGGGGGACGGTAACGCTGATCGCCGCCACGGGTGCCTCCCAGTTCGAGTTTCTCGACTCCTTGGCGGAGCTCCAGGATATCGAGTGGTCGAAGGCGACCTTTTTCCACCTTGACGAGTATGTGGGCCTTCCGTCGTCCCACCCGGCAAGCTTCCGCCGCTATCTCCAGGATCGGATCGTCGACCGGCTTCAGCCCGGCCGTTTCGTTTTCGTCGAGGGGGATGCGCCCGACCCCGGGCGGGAGTGCCGCCGCCTGGCCGGGGTCCTGGCCGACTACACGGTGGACGCCGCTTTCATCGGCATCGGTGAGAACGGCCACATCGCCTTCAACGATCCCCCTGCGGACTTCGAAACCGAGGACCCCTTCCTCCTGGTCGAGTTGGACGAGGCCTGCCGCCGCCAGCAACTGGGCGAGGGCTGGTTTCCAACCCTGGAGGATGTACCTCGGAGAGCGATCACCATGTCGGTTCAGCAGATCCTGAAGGCGCGGAAGATTTTCTGCATCGCGCCCGACCGAAGGAAGGCCGAGGCGGTTCGCAACTGCCTGGAAGCGGAGATCTCGCCCGAGGTCCCCTGTTCGATTCTTCGCACTCATCCGGACGCCGTCCTCTTCCTGGACCGAGAGTCGGCCTCCCTGTTGACCGGCGGCCCCCTTCCGGGCAACGACGGCTGAGAACCAACACCCGGCGGACCGGCCAACCGGCGGCGCCGCGATTCCTCACCCGCCGAGGCGCGAAGACCGCTGAGTCTTGCCAGTGCTCTTCGCCAGGCTGGCTCTTCGCCCCCTTGACTCCGGAGGAGCCCCAAAATACCATCGAGTGGCTTGCGATCACCTCATGTCCCGACGACCGGCCGACGAACAACTCTGGCTGCGCACCGCGTCGCTCATGATTCTCGCCGCCGTGGCCGTGACCGTGGCACTCATCTACACGCGCCCGGTTATGATCCCGTTCGTGCTGGCCCTTTTCCTTTCCTACCTGGCGGCACCGCTGGTCGACTTCATGCAGGTCCGCCTCCGGGTCCCGCGAGTCGTGTCGGTTCTGTGCGCCCTCTTGGTGGTGGCCGGTTTGATGACACTGCTGGCGCTGATGATCACGTATTCGACCAGCGGCCTGGTTGAAAGCGCCGACATCTATCGCGAGAAAATAACCAGTTTCGCGCAGGTTGGGTTTTCGGTCTTGGACCGATTCGACATCGAACTCGGCCAAGAAGTGATCGTGGACGGTCTGAGGCAGCTTCCCCTCCTGAACATGGCTCGGCGCACCGCCGGGACCGTCGTGGATTTCGTCACGCAGGGCTTCCTGGTCCTCATCTTCGTCATCTTCCTTCTCGTGGGCAGGACGCCCAATCAGATGCGGCACGGTCTTTCCGCCGAAATCGACGCGAAGATTCGACGCTACATCGTCACCAAGGTCGCCACTTCGGCCGCCACCGGCATCCTGGTGGGCATCATTCTAGCGCTGTTCGGACTGGAGCTCGCCCTGGTCTTCGGAGTGCTGGCCTTTTTCCTGAACTTCATACCCAATATTGGCCCGATCGTGGCGACGCTGCTTCCCCTCCCGATTGCGATCGTCCAGTTCGACAGCCTCTGGATGATCCTGGGCATCCTGCTCGTCCCGGGGCTCGTGCAGATGGTCATCGGCAACGGCGTCGAACCCAGCCTAATAGGCGAGGGCCTCGATCTTCATCCGGTCACGATTCTTTTCGCCCTGGTTTTCTGGGGGCTGATCTGGGGGATCGTAGGCATGTTTCTCGCCGCCCCGATGACCGCGGTGCTCCGCATCGTGATGGCACGATTCGGAATGACCCGGACCCTGGCGGAGTTGATGGCTGGGCGCCTCCCGGAGCCGGAGAAGGGCGACCCGGCTTGAGTCGACCGACGGGGACCGCTGAAACGTTCGATCGGTGGGCCCCCGCCACCCCAAGCCACGGAAAGGTCGACTGACAGGATGATGTCTCGCTACCGCGCCACTGTTTTCCTTAACGTCCCGCTTCTCCTTCTTCCGGTTCTCCTTTTTTCCGCCGGCTGCTCCGACCGACCGAGGTCCGATCCGCGTTCAGCGCCGCCCGTTTCGTTTCTTCCAGGCGGCCGGGTCCTCCTCGACGCTCACAACTGCTACCCCTACCAGGGCCGGTGGGCCGACCGGATCGACCGCGCCCTCGCCACCGGAACCCCGTTGGCCATCGAACAGGATCTGGTTTGGTATACCGATCCGGAGACGAACCGGTCCTGGTCGCTGATCTCCCACGGGGAGGAGTTGGCGGGAACCGAACCAACGATGGATGAGTATTTCTTCGAACGCATCCGTCCGCTGGTCGAGAAGGCTCTGGAGAACGGCGACCGTCGGGACTGGCCTCTGGTGACGCTGAACCTCGACTTCAAGACCGACGAGGGGGAACACCACCAAGCCGTGTGGGACCTGCTCGGCCGTTACGAGTCCTGGCTGACCACGGCGACCCGGACCGCCGATCCGGAGGCCGTGGCGGATCTGGAGGTGGGTCCCGTTCTGGTCCTGACCGGGCCATCCCTCGATCAGGAGGAGGTGTTCCACCACCACGTCCCCGACGGGTCGCGGCTGCGACTTTTCGGCGCCGTCGAGACGGGTCCTTATGAGGCGGATCTGCCTCCCGAGCAGATCATCGCGGGAAACCGGACCAACTATCGTCGATGGTTCAACAGTCCCTGGCGTTCGGTGGAAAGCGGGGGGCAGGAGGAGGCCGGGGAGTGGACCGCGCGGGACGAGGCTCGTCTCCAGGAACTCGTCCGTCACGCCCACGGCAAGGGCCTCTGGGTCCGCTTCTACACCCTGAACGGACACCCGACCGAGACAGGGGATGAGATGGGCTGGAGCCGAGGATACAACTTCGGATCGCTCGATGCCGTCCAAATCCGCTGGCGCGCGGCCCTGGAGGCCGAGGTCGACTTCATCGCCACCGACCAGTACGAGGAACTGGCCGAGTTCATGGCGATTCGGCGGGCGCGGGCCGGGGACCAAACCTCCGGGAACCGGTAATCCCATCCGTGCGAACGGCAGGGATCGTCGCATTGAGGTTGAGGGACAAACGACGGGCGACCGACAAACAGACGGGACGCGGCTCGGGTCAGGGGTGGACCCGGAACTTCAGACCCGGTGCCAATCGGCTCAGTTCGGCCGCGATTTGTCCCAACCGCCGGCCACTCAACGGCTTGAGGGGCTTCGCCGGATAGTCCACTCCTTCGTGACTGCCCCGGCTCTGCAGGTACCAGTCCCCCGGATAGGGGCGGGTCGGCGTGTTCAACTGCACCTCGTCCGGCTCAATTTGCATCAACAGTGGAGCAAAATCCTCCGCCCGATCGTGGGTCGACGGCAGGAACATCATCTGAACGCCCAGAAATCCGCGGTACTCCCGCCGGAATGCCGCAGCGCCCTCAACAATCCTCCCCAGCGTCACTCCCGGCACGGGGCGGTTCACGCGCCGAAATGTGGCATCGGTCGCGGCGTCCAGCTTGACGAATACTCGATCGGCAAGACCGAGCTCGCTTCGGACCT
>CAYRCA010000232.1:0-6989 GCA_964422565.1 uncultured Acidobacteriota bacterium
GCACTTCTGCCCCTGGTACTCGAAGGCGCCGCGGACCAGAGCGGTCACCGTCTCGTCGATGCCGGCCGATTCGTGCGCGAAGAGGTAGTCCTTTCCTCCCGTCTCGCCAACGATGCGCGGATATCCCTTGTACTTGCGCAGATTGTTGGCGATGGTCGACCACATGCTCTGGAAGACTTCGGTGGACCCGGTAAAGTGGATTCCGGCCAGCGACGGGCTCTCCATGACGGGGACACCGACCCTGGATCCGGATCCCGGGATGAAGTTGATGACGCCGTCGGGCAATCCGGCCTCCTGAAAGAGCTTCATCAGGAAATAGGCGGAGTAGACGGCGGACGAGGCCGGCTTCCAAAGGACCACGTTTCCCATCAGGGCGGGAGCGGTGGGGAGATTTCCCGCGATGGAGGTGAAGTTGAATGGGGTCACGGCGAAAACGAACCCTTCCAGGGGACGATACTCGAGCTGGTTCCAGGTTCCCGTCGGACTGTGGGGCGGCTGATCCGCGTAGATCTGGGCCATGTATTCGGAGTTGAAGTTGTAGAAGTCGATCAACTCGCAGGCCGAATCGATCTCGGCCTGGTAGACGGTCTTGCTTTGTCCGAGCATGGTCGCCCCGTTCAGGAGGTCGCGATAAGGACCGGCGAGGAGGACGGCCATGCGGCGAAAGATCGCCGCGCGGTCCGGCCAGGGCATGCGCGACCAGGATTCCCAGGCCTTTTGACTCTCCGCGACGGCAAGCTCGATCTGTTCGGGGCCCGCCTGATGATAGGTGGCCAGAAGATGGCCGTGATCGTGGGGCATCCGGCACTCGCCGAGTTTTCCGGACTCGACCTCTTTACCTCCGATGATCAGCGGGATGGTGAAGGTCCGGCTCTTCAGTTCCACCATCTTCTTCTTGAGGCTTTCCCGTTCGGGAGTCCCGGGCGCATAGTTTCTGATCGGTTCATTCACCGCCTTCGGCACTCGTGCGATTCCATTGTTCATATTCGAGTCTCTCCGTCCCGCCCCTCCACCGCGACGCCCTGGAGTTCGGTTGCGGGTCGCCGGCAATGGTCCTCCGGCCGAGTATATTGGACCGGGGCGGCGCGGTCCACCGGCCCCGGTTGGCCGCTGGCCCGGCTCCCGAGGGGCCACTTGCTCGATCTCCCGTCTGGCTTCCGGAACCTTCTCTTGCGATCACTCGGGCCGTTCGAAGGCGTTCATCCGCTCGGGTGTGCTCCCCGGAGATTCGGCTTGGCTCCGACACTCCGCTTCCGTCCTCCTCCCTCCGTTCCCACGAATAAGATCTTGATTTCGCTGGGGTTCGGGGCTGGATCCGTCGTCCCCGCGTCCGACTCGAACGCCGGAACCGGGGAGGAAATCCCGTCGTGGTCGAATAGGAGTCCACCTCCAGAGTTGCAACTGGTCGGGGTCGTCGAAGCCGCCTTTATGTATTGGATACTCGTGGGGAGAGCTTCGATGCCGTCGTCGGCCGCGCGGACGCTCCTTGGGCGCCACTCCCGGTCTTTCGGCCTCTGGAGGCGTTTAAGTGCCGCTCCCGTTCCCGCTCAGCCCCTTCGAGAGATGATGATGGAAGGGTCGGAATTTCCGCTCGCCGAACGGAAGTCCCTACCATCCTTGCAGACGACCACATAGGAGTACACGCCCGGCTCTCCCGCTTCCACGGTCTTGAAGCTTCCCTGAGCGATGTGCAGCAGCGACTCGCCGGTGACCGCCTTCTCGGGAAGGACGACCAGGACATCCACGTTGGCGGCCGTGAAGCGGATCCGGTCGCGCTCGGCGCTGTCGACGCAGGCCTCCACCGTGGGGGGATTCACGCGACAGATTTCTTGTTGCTTGAAAATGGTGACTCGAATTGTTTTCGCGGCTTCTGTCTGGTTCATTGCTCGACCTCCTCCCGTTCCATCTCGGCCTTCAGGCCCTCGTACCGTTCGTCGGAGCGCAGCGAGGCGAAGGCCGGAGAATCCTCGATCCGTTCGATTCGATATCCCCGCTCCACCGCCCGACTCAGCCAGAACAGCGCCCGATCCCGGTCGCCCAGGCTTTCGTAGGCGTTAATCACCTCGTGCAGAACCGTCAGGTTGTGGGGCTCGGACTCGGTCACCTCTTTCAACAGGGCTCTGCTCTCCTCGACACGCCCCAGGTTCGCGTAGTAGACCGCCAGATACGCGGCGATCTCCGGGTCCCTGGGGTTGACGTCGCGCTGCTCCTCGGCCAGTGTCGCCGCGCGGGCGTAGGCCGCCTGGGTCGCCTCGCCCCAACCGGAAGCGAGGCGGCGCGCCGACGCAAGATTGCCCCACGCCTGGTGGTCGCTCTCCCTCGTTTCGACCGCAATGGCGTACAGATCGGCCGCCCCTTGAAAATCCCCTCGCTGGAAGCGGATCGTTCCGAGATTCGAGCTAGCCCTATAGTTCGGTTCCACCTCGATCGACCGCCGGAACAGTTCTTCGGCTTCCTCGCGCCTTCCCAACGCCAGATGGGCGGCGCCCAGGTTGTTGTATCCCTCATGGTTGTCCGGGGTCAGGTCGACCACGTTCCGATAGGCGGCGATGGCTTCCTCGAATCGACCCTGGAAAAAGTAGAAACCGCCCAACTCCAGGTAGGCTGTCCACTGACCGGTTCGCACTTCGATCGCCCGCTTGTAAGCCGCCTCCGCCCGATCGGGATCCCCCAGCAACTCGTAGACCCGGGCCAGCCCCATCAGCGCGTCCGAGTCGGCGGGATACGACGCCAGCACGGCTTCGTACTCGCGCACGGCTTCCTCGTACCGACCCGTTCCCCGGTAAACACGACCCAGAACCACCCGGGGCTCGGTCAGCCCGGGGTCCAAGTCGAGTGCGCGGCGACTCCAGTCGGCGGCCTTGTCGATCCACTGCGCCTCATCCGTGGAAACGAATTTTTCCCAATAGGATTCACCCAACGCCGCGAATGCCTTGGCGAACCTTGGATCGCCTTCCAGCGCTTTCTGGAAAAGGGCGATCGCCAAGTCGATATTGCCGGGCTTATCCGGCCGGCTCAGGTAACCTCGCCCCTGGATGTAGAAATCCTCCGCCTGGGGGACCCCGCTGCTCCCCGCCGCCAGGACGGTCATTAAGTCGGGCGAGACGCCAAGCCGAATCATGGCGGCGACCTCACGGAACGCCCATTCCACCAGCGCCGAGGTCTCCTCCCACCCGGAGAGGATCTCGGCTGATCGGATCTGCCTTCCTCGTCTGACGTCGATCAGGTTCATGGCCACCTGGACCCCTTCCGGCCGAGACCACACGGTGCCGGAGACCGCCAGGTTGACGCCGAAAAGCCTGCCGGCTTGGGCGGCGTTGGTGACGCCACCCGAGATAACCTCGGTCGCCGGCACCACCAGAAGGGACCCCGCGGGCTGCTCGAGTCGCGTCAGGCGGCTGGTCAAGACCTCCACCAGACCGTCGCAGAAACCCTCGCGGCTCTCACGCTCCCCTATGCATGTGAATGGGAGGACCACCAAGTGCTTCTGATCCGGAATCGGATTCCAGTCGACCCTGCGCGCCAGAAGAAAACCGATAAGGACAAGAAGCAGGACCGGCACAGCCAACCAAAGGAAGGATCCGAGACGGCTGGGAAAAGTCGTCGGGCGGGGGGTCCCTGCGAGCGGCGGTGAGATCGAATCCCCGGTCGGGTCGAAGTGGGGGCGCACGGCTTCCAGGTCGGCGCACAGTTCAAGGGCACTCTGATAACGCTCCGCACGGTCCTTCTCGATCAGCTTCAGAATGACCCTCTCGAGTTCCTGGGGGACATGACTGTTCAGCGAGGTGGGTGGCGGAGGATCGTGCGCCAGAACCCGGCTGACGACGACGCCCGGTGTGGGACCGGCAAACGGCGCCTGTCCGGTGCACAACTCGTAGAGAAGCACCCCCAGCGAAAACAGGTCGCTTCTCGCGTCAAGCGGGTCTCCCCGAACCTGTTCGGGAGACATGTAGGCGACGGTTCCCATGAGAATCCCGGAGTCGGTCAGGTGGTCGCCCAAGGTAGGGTCGGTCGGTTGGGCGGCATCCCGGACGTCGGTGTTCACAAGTTTGGCCAAGCCGAAGTCAAGGATCTTGATCCGTCCCTCGTCGGTCATAAAGATGTTGGCCGGCTTCAGATCCCGGTGGATGATGCCCTTGCCGTGGGCCGCTTCCAAGCCCCGAGCGACCTCGAGAGCCCAAGTCACCGCTTCGCCGAGGGGAACCCGCCCATCATCCTTGCGATGCTTCAGGGTTGCGCCCTCGAGAAACTCCATGACCAGGTAGGGCTGTCCCTCGAATTCTCCGACATCGTGAATGGAACAGATATTCGGATGGTTCAACGCCGAGGCGACTCGAGCTTCGAGTTTGAATCGCTCCAGGTGCCTCGAATCGTGGGTCAGGCGCTCCGGGAGGAACTTGAGCGCCACGAAGCGGCCCAGGCGGACATCCTCGGCCCGGTACACGACACCCATTCCGCCGCCGCCCAGTTGCTCCACGACATGGTAGTGGGACACCGTTCGGCCGATCATATCAACGCCTTTGTTGGGGGATTTACCTAAAGCATGCTAGAACTTGCCCTTCCGAAAGGCAAGTTAATTCTCGGGGACTCCGGGGACTCCGGGGATTCGTTGAATCGGCGGGGCGGGCCCTCCGACGGGCGCGACGAGTCATACTGTATGCGTCGCAGACCGACGACGGACGGGAGCCTGCGCAGGGCCGACGAGAGGATAACGGACCCTGGGCCCCGACGCTCATCCCCCCAGCCCGGGCAACAGCCGACGCCTGCGGGAACCCCCCAATCCGGCGGGCAACCGGGATATCACCGACTGGATCGAGGCGCCGATGCGACTCGATCCTCGGAAAACCGCCGAGACGGGAATGGCGCCCATCAACCGGTGCCTGCCGACCGCGTGGAGGCCCGCCGTAGCGATGCAGCCGCACTGGGAACAGTCCGGGTTCCCTCCGAACTGACACGGCTGGATGGTCGTCTCGAGATCGGCGGAGACGCAATGCGTCGTGTTCGCGAAGATGCACTCCTCGGGGTTCGACGGAGTTTCCAGGAACGACCGCGCCACGTTCTCGTCCATTCTGAGCTTGGGATACGTCGGCGCCAGGCGGACCAGTTCCTCGACCGCGCGTCCTCTCATCGCCGGGGACAAAATCTCGCGGCTGGTTTCGCCGATCTGAGGGGTGAACAGGCTGACGCGGATCGAGACAACCTGGGGCAGGGAGGACCAGAAATCAAGAAACGCGGCGAGATACTCGTCCCGCCCCATCATTTGGCTGGTGACCGTACAGTGGACGATCACGCGGTGTCCCCGGATGTGCTTCAGAATTCGCTCGTAGGTGGCCGGCTTTCGCCGGGCGTCGTGCTCCGGCTGCAGGCCGTCGACGGAGATCACGATCCCCAAGTCCTTCAACGTCGACCAGTGTTCCGGGATCGGCCGAACGGCACTGGTGACCAGTTCGACTTGAACCCCCCGGTCGATCAGTTTCGGGAGCAATTCGTTCAGTTCCCGGAAGCGCACCAGCGGCTCCCCCCCGACGAGGAAAACGCCTACCGGCCGGTGCCGGTCGACCAGGCCCAGGATTCCATCGACGAGCGCGGCGCCCTTGTAATCCGCAAGGGATGTCAGAGGGACACCGCCCAGGTGCTCGGGCTGGTAAGCGTAGCAACCAGGGCAGGAGAGAGGGCATTCCTTGGTGATCTCGATGGAGAGAACCGGCTTGCGGCCCAACAATATACAGCCCCAACCTCTTAGAATATGGCTTATACGCATTCCGCTCTCTCCGGTGCGATCCGAGGATCCTTGGGATTTCGTCTCGGCCAGACGTGCCGCTCGAAACCAAAGCTCCGTCCAACCCCTCGTGTCCTTAACTGCCCATCAGTCTACTACGTCGGAAGCCCTCAGGGTACAATCGAGGAGGGTTAGAGGGTCCGCCGAAACGTCGGGTGACCGTCGCGGAGCCTCACCGTCTGCGCCTGCGATAGAATCCGCTTCGGGAGGGAGAACCATGGAAAAGAGAGTGCTGGTCATCACGGGGGACGGCGGCGAAAGCTACGAAACGCTCTATGCCCTCCACCGTCTCCGCGAGGAGGGCTGCGAGCCCGTCCTGGCGGCGCCGAGTCGCCGTCGCCTGCATCTCGTCATGCACGACTTCGAGCCGGGATGGGACACCTATATCGAACGGATCGGCTACGGCGCCGAGGCAGACGCCGACTTCGACGAGGTCTCGGCGGACGACTACGACGCCGTGCTGGTGCTGGGTGGGCGGGCTCCCGAATATCTCCGCAACGATTCCCGCGTGCTGGAGCTTCTGCGGGCCTTCGACCGTTCGGGGAAATGGATCTTCGCTATCTGTCACGGAATTCAAGTGCTGGTAACGGCGGGTTTGGCCCGCGGCCGCAACCTCACGTGCTACGAGCATGTCCGGTACGAAGTCGAGGCCGCCGGAGGAACCTACCGGACGGAGCAGGCCGTTCGCGACGGACATATCGTGACGGCCCAAACCTGGCAGTCCCATCCGGAGTTCTATCGGGAGATCTTCTCCTGTCTGGGCGAGTCGGCCCATGCCTCTTGACCCTCAGGTTCTCGCCTTTCTGCGGAGCGAGGAGGGCAAGCCGTCCAGAAGCGCACTCTCGATAGCGGAGACTCGGGCGGGCTTACTCGAGGCCCGAGTCCTCGCCGGCACTCCCCCTTCGCTTCCCAGGGTGGAGGATCGGCTGATCCCGGCTGAAGGAAGGGAGATTCCGGTTCGGATTTATTCCCTTCACTCCCGACGGGAACTCCAACCGGCCCTCGTCTACCTGCACGGCGGGCGTTTCATCAGTGGTGGGCTCGAAAGCCACGATCCGCTGTGTCGGAGTCTGGCCCTCCTCTCGGGTCGCACCCTGGTGGCCGTCGACGATCCAGAGTCCCCCGTCGCCCTCGACGAGCTGCGTCTCGCCCTGGCCACCCTACCGGAAGAGCAGCGCGAGGCCCAGATCAGCGTCGGCGCGGGCGGCAT
>CAYRCA010000233.1:0-6868 GCA_964422565.1 uncultured Acidobacteriota bacterium
CCGATGGCTTCCGCTACCGGTTGCCCGAGGGCGACGGTGGCTCCGGATCCCGGACCCTGCTCTTTCTGGGGGACTCCTTTACCGTCGGAGTCGACTTCCCCTACGCCGCCACTCTGCCCGGCCGCCTGGAGGATTGGCTCAATGACCAGGGGGCGGGCCGTTGGAACGTTGTATCCTTGGCTGTCAACGACTGGGGCACGGCGCAGCAGTGGATCGCCCTTCGGGAGATCGGGCTCTCCCTCCAACCCGATGTCGTGATCGTCCAAACCTTTCCTTTCAACGATTTCTGCAATAACTCCCGGATTCTGGCCCACACCTGTTCCCTGCAGGATATCCACCGTCCCTACTTCAAGTGGCGCGCCGGCGCCCTCGTGAGATCCGACTTACACCCCTGGCGCTCGTCCCTCCGGTCAAGATTCCGCCTTTTCGGCCTCATCGAGAACCGGGCCGATTTTCGAATCGGCGTCCTGCCGGCCCGCTGGATGCCGGACGAGAGCGACCAGGATGTCCGCCACCGGGAGTTCTTTCGAGATCAGGCGCGAGCGGCCGGGCTCGAGTATGAAGGCAGCGTGTACGCCGTGCTGCCCGAGCCCTTCCAGCCGCCTCCAATCAAGGAAGCGTGGGAGATCACTCGGGAACTGCTCGCCCAGCTCCAATTCACCGCGGAGCAGACGGGCGCGCCCCTGATAGGACTGGTCATCCCTTTCCTGAAGACCTTCGAACCGGAATGGCCGTCCCTGATGGAGGCTTTCCCGGCCTCCGCCGAGCGGGAGTATGGGACCCGCCGCTTCGAGGAGTACTTCCGGGAGTTGGGCGTCCCCACGGTGTCCGCTCGGCGACGGATCGAGGAGAGCGACATGTCCTACACGGACTACTTCATCTCTCCCACGGACGGTCACCTGAGCCCATTCGGGCACGCCGAGTGCGCGGCCTGGCTGGCCGAGGTCCTACGCGATCTGCTGGACCTGCCCGGCGAGCCTCCCTCGATCCATCTACGCCGCATCGATCTGCTGGAGGAGGTGTCACCGGCGGAGCTTGTTCTTTCCGGTCTCGGCCCCCGCACGACGCGGTCCGGACGCTTCCGGAGAGACGGTCTGGGACCCGCCTCGACTCTAACTTTCCGGACCGCGTCCGCTCAAGCGGCCCGGCTCGATCTGGATGTCGCCAGTCTGGTTCCAGGCCAGGAGCTGGAGATCTCGGTCAACGGCCATTCCGTGTCCCAATCCCCGAGACTGGACGAGGCCGAGGTTTGGCGGACGGAGGTCACACTGCCCCTTCGGGCGGGTCGGAACGTGGTCGCTGTGCGGTACCAAGAGTGGAACGGACGGGAGGAAATCTTCTTCCCGGCCGACCAGCGACCCCTGGCGGGCCGATTTGAGCGCCTGACGATCGATCCGAACGCCCGGGGGATAATGGCGGAATGAAGGCGGCGGCGATGCGTGGAATGGCGGGAATGAGCGGCGTAGAGTGGAAAGACCCTGAATCGGGGGTCCCCCTCCGTCTCATCCAGAGGCGAGAACCAAAGCCGGGCAGCGGCCCGGGGACTTGGAGGGATTCATGAAGTCACTGACCGAGTATCTAACCTTCAACGTCGATCAGCGACGAGACTACATCAACATCACCGCCCGGGTCGAGGAACTGGTTCGCCGAAGCGGTGTTCGGGAAGGGTTGTGTCTGGTCAATGCCATGCATATCACCGCCTCCGTCTACATTAACGACGACGAGTCGGGCCTGCTCCAGGACTACGACGACTGGCTGGAACAACTGGCGCCCCATGAGCCCGTCTCCCGCTACCGTCACAACCGCACCGGCGAGGACAACGCGGATGCCCACCTCAAACGGCAGATTATGGGGCGGGAGGTTGTGGTGGCCGTCACCAACGGACGGCTCGATCTGGGTCCCTGGGAGCAGATCTTCTACGCCGAGTTCGACGGGCGGCGAAAGAAGCGGGCGCTTGCGAAAATCATCGGCGAGTAGACTCATCGGGAAGCGCGTTCTCCAGTAGACTTCGACCCGACTGAAACACGACCGCCCGGCGGCCGTAGTAGCCGTCGAAAGGAGTCGAAAGGATGCACCGCTTCATCATAGTCGTCAGCACCCTGCTCGTCGCCGCCCCACTGGTGGCGGCTCAGCCCCAGAGACATCCCAAACCCAGGTTTCACGACGCCCCCCAGGTCGAAGGATGGCACGGTGGGGAATCCCGGTTCGGTCAGCGCGGTTTACGGGGGATCACCCGATATCTGGACCTGAGCGAGGACCAGGTTGAACAGTTGACCGCGATGCTCGAGCAGAACCGCGCGAAGGCGCTCCCACTGTTCCAGGGGATCCGTGCCCAACGCGAGCGCATCCAGGCGCTCACGAACTCCGCCAATCCCGACCCCACCACGATCGGCAATCTGGTCCTGTCGATCCATAGTGACCGACACGCACTGGGGCGCATCCATGCCGAACTCCTCGGCGACTTCAGGACCATACTCACGCCCGAGCAGCTGAGCAGGTATGAGGAACTGGTCGCCGCTGGACCGGATCGACGCGCACGGGCGGCCTTCGGCGCCCTGCGGCTTCTCCCCGGAGAAGAGGGCTTCGACACGGCTGGTGGACCCCCCGGCTGGTTTCGTGGAACCCGGCGCGGGCCGTAAACTCCGAGTTTGAGTGTTCAGCGGGCCGGGGGAGTCCCTCCTCTCCCGGCCCGGCCAGAAGACCCGAGGATCCGGCTCCCATCCCCTCCCTTCCATTCGGGAGCCTTCCTCGGGTCCCTCCCACCAACGACGACCACTCCGAATCCACGTCCCCAATCCCGTCTCCCGCCCGTCAACCTTTTCGGCACACTGGCCAGGCCATGAGGCGAATCATCGCGCGTGCGGCGCTGATCTTTGGTGGGTTTCCGGTTCTTGCGGTTTTCACCGTGGACGGATGGCCGGGTTACCACGGTCCTGCATCCTCGTTCCGACCCGAGGACGTCCTCCGGGAGCGCTTCCGGTTGATCTCCCCGGCTCGCCCGTCCGAGGAGTAGCATGGCGCGCCCGTGGGCCGTCACCGTCAGCGTAAGGTAAGCCGCTGTAAGCGAGCGTGCGGATGAAGATCAACGCAAAGGAGCTACGCAACCAAGACGCATAGAATAGAGGAACACGTCCTTGCGGCTTGGCGCTGGGCCCCGTTCGGGTTAACGCGGGCGGCCGCCCGCGCGATTCTGGACCCCTATCCAGGATCGCCCGACTCCGGCTCCCAGCCAACGGAATCCCCCAACTGAACTGCGGCGTCGTTCAACACGACACCGGAGACACCGCCGCGCCAGCCGGGCTTCAGGGCCCGGCGCAGACCGGGCAGGGCTTCGTCCATCCGCTCGCAAGGGCGGGTTTCGCCCCAGACCCGGAGGCGAAGCTCACCCACCCTCAGGACCCTTCCCCTACTCCCTTCCAGACGGACGCCGCTGACCATCAGATTGGCGCGACGCCACGCCGGATCGACCTCCCGTCCCAGCTCCCGCTCCAGGATCTCAAAGACTTCCCGCTCGACGACCGTGACCTGCCGCCTGCCGCCCTGATCTGCATTCCCCCGCAGACCGAGGTCTCGAACGAAGCGCGCCGCGTCGACCGCGTCCATGGGCCCGCGATGGGCCCGCTTGATCCAGATCGCCTCCAGACACCCCGCACTTCGGTCAAAACCGTCTTCCATAACCGCCCCCAAGTAGCCCGGCCTCGAGCGCCGCCCCGTCTCCCAACCTCGTTAGAAGCTGGCCGTGCGCTCGCCGACCTTCAGGAATCCGCCCGACAGTCTCTGCCCGCTGTCCTTGCTCTTTACGTACAGAAACCCCTCCAGGCTCTGGCCCGGTCCCAGAACCGCGGACTTCACCTCGTATCGCTCGAGCGTTTCCCGCAGTTGGGTACCCATGCCGGCGTCGATCATTCCCGGGCCCGTGCCGACCGTGGGTGACCGCCTGCGGTGGGCGTCAGTGGGGTAACGGGGCCATCTCGACTCGGTCCGGCCGTGCAGGTCCCGGGAGCCGCTTCGGTAGTACTTGATCAACTCCGGAGCGATTTCCGTGGGCAACGCCCGCTCGAGCTGCCTCTTTCGAGGACTGTAGGCCTCGATTCGATCCACGTCGAACTCCACCGAATCGTCGGAATGATTCTCCAGCCTAACTTGAAGAATTGCGAAACCCGCATCCAACAGATGAAGCGGGAAATCGTTCGGTAGGTCCCGGCGCATGACCGAGTCGGCTTCGAGAGTGACCCCCTCGGCGCCTACGGCGGCGACCGTCAACACCAACGCGGCGGAGAGCGGGAGAAAGAATCGCATCCGTTTACTATACCGCAGCCCCCCCCTCTCCTGCTCCCGATTCCGCAACTTCCTCCACGAGGGAAGCGCAATTAACCTTGCGCCGCCCCGCAAAGTGGATACAATTGACTTCAGAAACCAGATCAACCGGAGGTTCTCCACATGATCAACCGAAGAAAGTTTGTCCGGATTTCCGCCGCGGCCGCCGCTCTCTCCTGTTTCCCCTCGGGGCTGGCGGGTCTGGTGAGGGAAAAGACACCCGGACGACTCGAAAAGCGGGAGTTGGGCAGGACGGGAGAGAAACTCTCCATCATTGGATTCGGGGGAATCGTGGTCATGAACGCCACGTCCGGCGAGGCGGCCCACCGTGTCGCCGAGGCTTTCGAGATGGGGGTCAACTACTTTGACGTGGCACCGAGTTACGGTAACGCCGAACAGATGCTGGGTCCGGCCCTGAAGCCGTTCCGCAACCGCGTTTACCTGTCCTGCAAAACGCAGGCGCGGGACGCGAAGGGGGTCCGGGAGGAACTCGAGGACTCGCTGCGACGCATGCAGACGGACCATTTCGACCTCTACCAACTGCACGCCGTCACACGGGTGGAAGACGTCGACAGGATCTTCGCAAGAAACGGCGCGCTCGAAGCCTTTCTCGAGGCGAAGGAGGCGGGCAAGATTCGACACATCGGATTCTCCGCCCACTCGGTGGAGGCTTCCGAAGCCCTCTTGGAGGGCTTCGACTTCGACACCATCATGTTCCCCATCAACTACGCAACATGGCACGCCGGCAACTTCGGCCCCCAGGTCCTAGAGAAGGCGAAGAACAGGGGGATGGGAATTCTGGCCCTGAAAGCGACGGCCAAGCGGCCCCTGCCCGAGGGTGCCGAACGGCGGTTCGCCAAGTGCTGGTACGAGCCCTTCTCCATTCGGGAGGAGGCCGCCAAGGGGCTCGGTTTCACCCTGTCCCATCCGGTCACGTCCGCCATCCCGCCCGGGGACGAGGACCTCTTCCGCATGGCCCTCGATCTCGGTCTGGAGTTCGAGCCGCTGGGCGCCGGGGAAATCGAGGAGATGAAGCGGCTCGCCCAGGAGCATCGTCCCCTTTTCACTTATCCGTCGCCCAACGCCTGACGGTTGGGGTCGTCCCGTGTCGGGGAACCGGCGCGGGTGATAGCTCCATCTCGCGGGAAGATCGTCGTTTGCCCGCCCGTTTGTTCCTCGACAGGTGTTGCGAGCTATGGATGCCGGGGGCTGGGGACTTGGGTTGATTTCCGGCGGCTGGGCACGGCCCCCGAGGCGAAAGGACATAGCCCCGTCCGACGAAGGGAGGGCGGGGTGCGGGCTCCACAAACGCTTTCCCCAAGCGTCCGCCGGGACCCGCGCGGGGCTCACCGCAATCGTCCGGTTGCGGGCAGGCTGGCGTTGGCGCGGCCCTCCCGGGTATGCAAGAGGGTCACCCCGATCGGATGGGAAGCCGTGATTTCAATAACCGCGTCCAAGTCCGAGTCTAGGAACCGGTCCGGAAGCAGTTCCTCCAGCAACCGCGCCCAGTGGGCCCGGGGCGGCAGCTCCAAGTCATGGACCCTTCCGGGAAGCCCCCTCAGACGGACCCGAACCGCCTCATTCCCGGGGTTGGCAATGGCCACGGCCGTCGAGTAAGCGGCGTCACCGCCCTCGGATCCGCCCACCAACCCGGAGCGAAGTCTCCTCCGCACAGGAGCCAGGACGAACGCCTCGGCCCGAGACGACGCGATCCCCGCCTCCGCGATAACCCGTCCCTGCGAATCGAGATTGGAGAACCGGACCGTAGCCGCAACGGGTACATTCGTCGTGATGTGAGCCGAACCCGCTCGAACGGACGGAGTTGCGCCGGCGGTGGTCCAGTGCTTCGACGTCCTTGCGGGGATGGAGAGAGGGATGCGGTCCTCCCAGATTTCTCCCTCCATCTCCATGAGAAGCGGTTCTCCCAGATCGTCGAAGAACTCGATCTGACCTTGCGCGGTGGAGCTGCTAAGGTTGGTCACGACGAGGGCACTCGTAAACGACTCCCCACTCGGCAGGATCCCGTCTCCCAGGTGAGCGATGTAGGTCTTGAAGACGGGCCGCTCGACGTATTCCAGCCAGAGCCCCACCAGTTTCTCCGGTTCGCTGCCGGCATAGTCGACGACTACTCTTGCGATCGATATGCCGGATACATCTTCCAGCCCTACGAAGAAAGTTCCCGGAGGCATGGCGGACTCGTAGGTTCCGAGCTCTCTTCCCAAGGAGTCCTGAGCGGTAACGATCACGTCGAGGGTTTCGCCCGATCCCCCCTCGAGGTCGTTGACCAGGGACAATCCAATGCGCTTCAATGGGCGGGCCGACTCTACGACCAGCCCAGGATGCTCCTCCCGCGCCTTTGCGACGGGGTAGATGGGCGGAAGGATGTTGATCACCGCTTTCGGAGTCCAAGCGTCGATCTCCAGGGGCCGCTCCGGGCCGCTCAGCCGAATGCCCCAGTCCGCCAAGAGATCCTCCGGGTCGAGTCCCCGGCTGCCCCCGTAGGTTCCGAAACCCAACCTCACCGAGTGTTGTGTGAACACCACGGGTTCGG
>CAYRCA010000234.1:0-6867 GCA_964422565.1 uncultured Acidobacteriota bacterium
GCTGGAAGCGCCCGGGCCGTGGGCGGGTGCGGTGCTGGAGGAGGGTGCGGGCCGCGTCATCGAGGCGGCGCCCCGCCGGGGGATCCAGGTCCACATGCACTCGGAGCATCCCCTGCGGGACGGACTCGAAGGAAGGCACTGCCTGGCTACGCCCCTGAACTCGGTCTACTTCTCCTACGAGGGGCGCGTGTCTCCCTGCTGTCACTTCGGCCACCACGTCAGCCGCTTTTTCGACGGGCGGCAACATCCTGCGCGATCGCTCTTTTACGGGGACATCCGCAACCAGAGCTTCGAGCAGATCTGGGCGAGCGCGCCGTTCGCGGGGTTCCGGCGGGGATTCGAGGTCCGGGACTATCCCGAGGCCTGCCGGACGTGCTACCTCCTGTACGGCAAGTGAGCTTGGACTGGTCGGACCGGCTCGGACAGGTCCGACGGGTCGGAGCGGCGGCGCGTAATTCCCGTCGCCCGATCCGGGGCGCTGACGGGAGGTGGCCGTGAACGCGCTGAAATGACACAATGGCGGGCATGAAACGAGCCGGATTCATCGTCGCCCTATGTCTGTTCGCCACTTCCCTTCTGCCGGCCGCCGATCTGCGCATCGGCCTCGTCGGCCTCGACACGTCCCACACGGTCGCCTTTGCCCGGATCCTCAACGATCCCTCCGATGCGAATCACGTCCCGGGCGCGAGAATCGTGGCCGCTTTCAAAGGCGGCAGCCCGGACCTCGACGCAAGCCGCAACCGTATCGAACGCTTCACCACCGAACTCACGGAAGAGTTCGGGGTCGAGCTTTACCCGACGATCGAGGAACTCTGCCGCGACGTCGACGCCGTCATGCTCCTGAGTGTCGACGGCCGGGCGCACTTGGCGCAGGCCATCCCAATCATCCTGGCCCGGAAACCCTTCTTCATCGACAAGCCGATGGCCGCCTCGCTGCGCGATGCGATCGCCATTTTCCAGTTGGCGGAGCGGTATGACGTGCCGGTGTTCAGTTCCTCCGGGCTGCGCTACGGGACCAACACCCAAGCGGTTCGCGCCGGCTCGATCGGTCGCGTACTCCACGCCGAGACCACGAGCCCGTCCACCATCGACCCCACCCATCCGGATCTCTTCTGGTACGGGATTCACGGGGTGGAGTCCCTGTTCACGGTCATGGGAACGGGCTGCGAGACGGTCCGCCGGGGAACCACCGCGGACGGCTCCATCGAAGTCACCGGCCGATGGCGGGGCGGCCGAACCGGTGTCTTCCGCGAGGACCGGAGCTACGGGGGGCTTGCCAAGGGAGAGGAAGGCGAGATGGCCGTCGGCGCCTTCGACGGCTACGCCCCGATGGTGGCCGACATCCTGCGGTTCTTCCGCTCCGGCGTCGCGCCCATTCCCCGGGAGGAGACGATCGAGCTGTTCGCTTTCATGGAGGCCGCCGACGAGAGCAAGCGGCGGGGAGGTGAGCCGGTGTCGATCTCCGAGATCCTCGCGTACTACGGCTATCCCGGGCATCCCTCGGACTGAGCCGTAATACCGCCGTCGGCCCGCCGGCGGCTTTCGGCAGACAGCGGGCAGCGGGGATGGACGAAGTGGACCGACACGGACCAGGGCCCTCCCCGCTCCTACCCTAGAACAAACGATACCCCGAAGTCCGCTCGCGGCTCCATGCCGCCATGGGACGCCTCGCTCCCACAAAGAAACTCGCGATTCGAGGGCGCTTCCTGATCCCCCCGTCATTCCGAACTCCGAAATCCCGGTCCCGTCCCAATCCCTCAGACTGTGGCGGCCTCGGGATCGGTGTTGACCATCGCCATGTGCCGGGCGATGAACCGCAGTCTTCCGGCGGTCTTTCGCGGATTTCAGACCCCCGACGCCCAAGAGGCCCCCATCGGACCCCGGGACATCATTCCCGGGCTGGAGATCGAGGATGACCACGGGAGTGAGGCACTCGATCCCATGGAGGCCGCGGTGGAAGCCTGCCGAAACGCCCGGAGCGTCGTTTTCGTTCCCGGATACGGCATGGCCATGGCTCAAGCCCAGTTCGAAGTCGTC
The DNA here is from genome assembly GCA_964422565.1 of uncultured Acidobacteriota bacterium. GTDB lineage: Bacteria > Acidobacteriota > UBA6911 > RPQK01 > JAPXNP01 > CAYRCA01. Next base: position 2,038 of record CAYRCA010000234.1, read on the forward strand.
GAGCTGGCGCGGGCCCTGGAGGCTCGGGGGAAGAGCGTCAAGTTCGCGATCCACCCGGTGGCGGGTAGAATGCCGGGTCACATGCACGTCCTCCTCTCCGAGGCGGAGGCGCCCTACGACAAGCTGTGCGAGCTCCATTCGATCAACTCCGAGTTCCAGAAGACCGACCTGGCCATCGTGGTGGGCGCGTCGGATGTGGTGAATCCGGCCGCCGGGACCCTCCAGGGAACCCCCATCTCCGGCATGCCGATCCTCAAGGCCCACGAAGCCGGGCGCATTCTGGTCGTCAACCTGGACGACCGTCCCGGGTATTCGGGGGTCCGAAACCTCCTCTACGACCGGTCCAACGCGATTCTTCTCTGGGGGGACGCGAAGCAATCCCTGCGGTCGCTGATCGAGACGCTCCGCGTTCATCCGGCGCGGGCTTGACCGGGCGCGGTTCGGGATACGTCGGGAGCGTGCGCCCGATCGAGGCCCTTCCGGCACAGCTGGCACAGGCTCCGATATTCCAGTCTCATGGGTGTGGGTATAGAATGACGGCGGAATGGAGATGTCGGGCGAGAGGGTGCCGGTTAGGAGGTGGCATGGAAGGTTTGGGAAAGCATCGTAGTCGGATCGTGACGGAGGGTACGAAGCGGGCCGGCGCCCGCTCCTTTTTCAAGGCGGTGGGATTCACGGGAGAGGACCTCGCCAAGCCTATCATCGGGATCGCCAACACCTGGATCGAGACCATGCCGTGCAACTTCCATCTGCGCGACTTGGCGGCCAAGGTGAAGCAAGGTGTTCGGGAGGCCGGCGGTACGCCGATGGAGTTCAACACAATTGCCATCAGCGACGCCATCACCATGGGGATCGAGGGAATGAAGGCCTCGTTGGTCAGCCGCGAGGTCATCGCCGATTCCATCGAGCTGGCCGGGCGGGGCTACTGCTTCGACGCCATTGTCGCCCTGGTGGGATGCGACAAGACCATCCCCGGGGCAGCCATGGCCGCCATCCGGCTGGGGGTGCCCAGCCTAGTCCTTTATGGCGGCACGATTCTCCCCGGCCGGTATCGGGACAGGGACGTCAACATCCAGGACGTCTTCGAGGCCATCGGCGCCGTCGCCGCCGGACGGATGACGGAGGAGGAACTGGTCGAGTTGGAGGATGCGGCCTGTCCCGGACCCGGCGCCTGCGGGGGGCAGTTCACGGCCAACACCATGGCCACCGCGCTTGAGTTTCTTGGGCTGTCGGCCCTGGGTACGGCCAGCACTCCGGCGGTCGATCCCAAGAAGGATGAGATCGCCCTGGGCTGCGGCCGGCTCGTCATGGACATGCTGAGACAGGCCATTACGCCTCAGAGGATTCTCACCCGCAAGGCTTTCGAGAACTCGATCGCCGGTGTTTCCGCCACCGGCGGGTCGACCAACGCCGTGCTCCACCTTCTGGCTCTGGCGCGGGAGGCGGACATCGATCTTAAGATCGACGATTTCGACGCCATCAGTCGGCGGACGCCCCTTCTGGCGGACCTCAAGCCGTGGGGCCGCTACCTCGCCGCCGATCTCTACCGGGCGGGCGGCATCGAACTGGTGGCGAAGTACTTGGTCGCCGGGGGGCACGTGGACGGATCTCAGCTAACCCCGACGGGAAGAACCTTGGCGGAAGAGGCCGCCAAAGCCGTCGAAACCGAGGGTCAGGACGTGGTTCGACCGGCGACGAATCCGTTGAAGGCATCGGGGGGCCTGGTGGTGCTTCGGGGAAGCCTGGCTCCGGAGGGGTCCGTAGTCAAGATCGTGGGCAAGGAGATGAGTCGGCATGTCGGACCGGCGCGGGTTTTCGACCGGGAGGAGGATGCCATGGACGCCGTCGTATCCGGACGCATTCGCTCCGGCGACGTCGTGGTGATCCGTTACGAAGGCCCGAAGGGCGGTCCAGGCATGCGGGAGATGCTCGGAGTGACCGGCGCCATCGTGGGCGCCGGGCTGGGCGAGGAGGTGGCGCTGGTCACCGACGGACGCTTCAGCGGCGCGACGCGGGGGCTGATGGTCGGTCACGCCGCTCCCGAGGCGGCGTGCGGGGGACCCATCGCACTCGTCCGGGAGGGCGACAAGATCGCGATCGACGTCGACGCCCGACGCCTCGACATCGAGGTTTCCGCCGGCGAGATGGAACGTCGGCGGGCCGAATGGACGGCCCCCGAGCCCCGCTACCGGCGGGGCGTGTTCGCCAAGTACGCGGCCCAGGTCGCCTCCGCCTCGGAGGGCGCCATCACCGGCTGAGGGCGGTTCGGGGTGGAGGTGGACGACGGGGAGTTGGGGGTGGTACCGGCCGGACCCGTTCAACCGGTCCGACCCCAACTGGTCTTCGAGGCTTGGATTCCGTCGGTCACCGCGTCGACCTCCAGAGGATGAGTAGCAGCCAAGCGGTGAAGAGGGCAAGGAATCCGATGGCCACCAGGGACGGAACCGCCGTCGGGTTCGCTCGCACCGGATCCCAGTTCAGCAGCAGTCCGAAAAGAACCGCCAGCCACCCCAGGGTGACCCAGAAGGTCTGGTGGCGCGGCCGCTCCCTCGTTCCGGAGTCGGCGACATTCACTCGGATGGGCAACTCCCGCCGTTCGAGAAGATCCAGGGACCGCAGCAAACCGCCGGGGCCCGTCTGAAGCCAGCCGGCCAGATCCGCCAACAACGGCAGGGCCGCTCGGTTCGACATGACTTTGCGTTGCGCCTCGGCCATCAGATATTCCTCGCACAATTCCTGGAGATGGGGTCCGTAGTCCAACCCCGGCGCCAATCGGGAAACCAGTCCGTCGGCCAGAAAAAGGGATCGAATGTACTTAATCATTTCACGTTTTGGAAGGACACCAAAGGAGCGGCACAGGGTCAGCAGGTCGATCATCAGCATCGTCAGACTCCGACCAAACTGCGGGATTCCCGCAATGGGCGGCTCCCGGTACCACTTCCCGGACCGTCGTTCCAGTTCCCGCCGGAAGCCCTCCAGATCGGCGTGCGGGGTAATCTCGGAGACGGCCAGAAAGGAGGAGAAAATTTCGTCGTTCTGCCCCCGAACGTAACCCAGCGTCATCTGGATGATCTTCCGCCGCGCCTCGGGAGTGAGGTGCCCGACGATCCCGAAATCCACGTACCCAACCTGGTTGTTCCTCAGGATCAGCAGGTTGGCGGGATGCAGGTCGGCGTGAAAGACTCCGAACTTAAGCGCGTCGCTGACGAAGTTGCGGATGACGTTCGAGACGAAGATCGACGGGTCGAATCCGATCTCCCGCAACTCCGCCAGTTTCTCCTCGTCCTCCCTCTCCCGGATGCGCAGGTACTCGCGAACGCTGTACCCCTCAAGAAAGCCCATGGTGAGAACGCGTCGCGTCGTCAGATCCCAACGGATTTCGGGGACACACTCGGTGGGGGTCTGCCGAGAGTTTCTCTCCAGTAGTTCGGCGTAGTGAGCCTCGGTCCGGTAATCCAACTCGTCCTGGATCCATTCGTTGAACTCCCTCAGCGGGTCTCTCATGAAGTAGAGGGTCTTGAGACGCAGGAAGAAAACCAATCTGACGAAAGCGTTCAGAAGGACCGCATCGCGGGTGAACACCTCGCGAATTCCCGGGCGCTGGACCTTGACCGCAACCCGGGTGCCGTCGAACAATCGGGCCTCGTGGACCTGCCCGATGGACGCGGCGGCGACGGGCGTGTAGTCGAACTCCCGATAGAGATCCTCCGGCGCCTTGTCGAATTCCTCTCGGAACACTCCCCGCACCCCCTCCGCAGCGAAGGGAGGAACCCGGTCCAGCAGATCCAGAAGGACGTCGCAGTAAGCCCGCGGCAGGGTGTCGACCTGAAGGGAGAGGATCTGACCGAACTTGAGAAAGCTCCCCGACATCTCCTCCAGGGAGGACCTGAGGCGCTCCGGTCCGCTCGGACCCGGATGTCCGCGAAACCGATCCCAGGCAAAGCCGAGCAACTGGCGGGTGGCGATCCAGCCTAACTCCCCGGCCCGTCTAAAATAACTCAATACGCGCATCTAACCGGATAATTCATACCACCAAGCACACCAAGGACACAAAGAATCGTTCCGTGAGGCGGAGCCTCCGGGCAGGAACCGTCCCGAGATTCACGAAGGGCCGCCAAGATTCCACCTGTCCACGGGGGGTTCCAAGGGGTCGGCTCGATACGATCCAAGGGAAAAAGCCCGAAGACCCGTTGGACGGCCTCGACGGAAGACGCCTTGCGAAAGTTTCCAGACCTGGCCGCATTCGCTTCCTGGTGTGTCCCGTTGGCCTGCTGACGAGCTCATGAATCTTCCCGGCCAGGCAGAGTCGCCGCCATGCGACGGGGCGCCTTCTCGTCAAACACGCTCCCGAAGAAGATGTACCTGCGCCTGGCCAGCATGTCGTCGATCCCGCTCTGAAGGACGCCCCGAACATGCTGGGAAAACTCCCGTACTCGCCTGCGGTTGTCGGCATCCTCGGGTTTCAGGGGGGAGACGCTGATAGGATCCATGTACCGGACGTGCCACTTGGTGGGGAGAGGCACTGGGAGAAGGGGGAAGGTTGGAGTTACGGGAATGAAGGGCCATCCGGTCCATCGCATGAGGGGAGAAATGTGCATCCTGGCCAGGATGGGGAAGATCTCCACATGGCCGACGACAGCCCCGGGTATTACGGGAACCTGATGCTCGATAGCCATCCTGGCGAAGGCGTCGCGGGCGAAGGCGCCCAACCGGTAGGCGCCCTTGTACATTCTGAAGGCGCCGTTGATTCCTTCCGGAAAGATTCCCACCAGTTCGCCGCGCCGGAACAGTCGCGCCGAGTTGAGCTGGCTGGCCACGACTCCGCCCTGT
>CAYRCA010000235.1:0-4934 GCA_964422565.1 uncultured Acidobacteriota bacterium
AAGTGTCGAGAGTACGGGATTTATGTCCAGATGGGGACGATGTTGGAGCTCGACGGGAAGTATCCGGGCGCGCTCTTCAACACAAGCTGTCTGGTTGGGCCGGAAGGCATACTGTTCCGTTATCGGAAGGTGTATCCGTGGTTGCCGTGGGAAGTGCACACCAGCCCCCACGACGTTCGCGGGTACGAGGAGGAGTTGTTTCCTGTGGCTCGGACGCCGATCGGGAATATCGGGGCCGCCATTTGCTACGACTGGTTGTTTCCGGAGCCTCTCCGGCAGTTGACGGCGAATGGGGCGGAGATTTTGGTCCGGGTGTCCGCCTACATGGACCCCTTTGGGGCGACCCCTCCCAACGATTGGTGGACTGTGGTCAACCGCTGCCGGGCTTTGGAGAATACGGCGTACGTCGTGGCGGCCAACCAGGCGGCGTCCCTGCGGCACTATCCACCGTTTTCCTGGCCCGGGGGAAGCATGATCGTGGACTATGACGGACGAATCATCGCCCAAGCGACTCCCGGGGAGGGCGAGAAGATTACCGTCGGCCCGGTCGATGTGGAGATGGTCAGGCACGAACGGGGGGTTCGCTCCGCCCACCAGATGCTGCTTCACCTCCGGACAGAGGCCCACCCCCTGTATCGGCGAGGCTTCTATCCGGCCGGTTCCTTTCAGGGCGAATCGGACCGGTGCTACGACGACAACGTCGAACAGATCGAGAGCGTTCGCCGACGGGTGTGGGGTGGCGACACGAAATAGGAAAACTCGCGGGGCTGAGCGCACCGCGCGTCCCCGCTCGACGGCGCCCCGCTTCGGTTGATTGGGAGGGGGAAAGTTGGTACCATGCCCCTCTTTAACGGCAGCGAGGACGGCGAACAATGAAGAGGACGTTTCAGCCAAACAACCGGCGTCGCCGGAAGACGCACGGCTTTCGCATACGGATGAGGTCGAAGTCCGGGCAAGCGATAATCAAACGCCGGAGGGCCAAGGGACGAAGGAGGCTGGCGGTGAGTGGGTAGTGGGGAGTTTCGGCTGTCCGGCGACGAACGCCTCCGAAAGCGGAAGGAGTTCCTGGCGGTCTACGAGCAGGGAGAGAAGGTTCCGGGTAGGTTCTTCTTCGCCTATTTCCTGAGGAACGATGTATCCCGGAATCGCTTGGGCCTGACGGTGTCGCGCAGGATGGGCGGGCCCGTCGTCAGGAACCGAATCAAGCGCCGCCTCCGGGAGATCTTCCGAAGGAGAAGGCGGGCGATCCGACCGTATTGCGACGTGGTACTCAATGTGCGGCGCTCCGCAGTGGACGCAAGCTATCAACTGTTGGAGGAAGAACTCGTCAGAACCGCCGGGAAATGGAGCGAGAAATGGACCGCCGCCTCTCATGGGTCGCCGTGTTTCCCATCCGATGCTATCAACGGTTGATTTCACCGCTACTGCCCGCTTCCTGCCGGTTTCATCCCACGTGTTCGGCTTATGCCTGTGAGGCATTTGCCCGGCATGGACTCGTGACAGGCGGATGGCTCAGCGCGAGAAGAATTCTTCGTTGCCATCCTTGGCATCCCGGGGGACCGGATCCGGTGCCGTAAACAGGTGGATGCGCCTAATACCATGAAATCGCAGGAAGACAGCGATATCGAGAAGAGGTTGCTTCTGGCGATCGCCCTCTCGATGGCGATTCTGTTCGTTACTCCGTACATCTACCAGCAACTCTTTCCCCCGCCCGAGGGCCCCCCTCCTCCGGTGGAGGAAGTGGCGCGACGGCCCGCGCCACCCGATGAAATGGTTCGCCCCGAACCTTTGGAGGAGGAAATCCCACTCCCGGACAGGGATCCACGGGCGGAGGTTTCCGCGACCCGGGCGGAACCGCGGGAAATTCAAGTGGAAAGCGAGACCCTACGGTTGCGCTTCAGCAATGTGGGCGCGGCGATTGTGAGTGCGCAACTGCAGAGGTACGAGGGACGGGACGGGGAGCCGCTGGAGTTGGTTCCGGTCGAGTTGCCGGGGGGATATCGGCGGCCTCTTACGCTTCACTCGGCGGATCCCGATCTGGCGCTCCAACTGGCGGAGGCGGTCCATGAGGTCTCCGGAGTCTGGGGGGATCGTGTCCGGGCGCCGGCGGAACTCGTCTTTGAATACCGGGAGCGGGACCTCGAGGTGCGGAAGACGGTCCGGGTTCCGGAGGAGGGATACACACTGGGCGTGCGGGTCGATATTCGGCGCTCCGGACGGGCTCTTTCTTACGGGGTGGTTCTGGGAACCGGAATCGGGGAGATCGCGGCTCTGGGCGATGGCGATTTCCGCGATCCGGCGGTGGCCTTCTTCCAGGCAGGATCCGTGGAGCGGTACTACGAGAAGGATCTGCAGGCCGGGGTGATCCAACTGGAGGGAGCGCCCCGGTGGGCCGCGGTTGACAGTAAGTATTTCGCCTTTCTGTTGGCGAGTCCCGGCGCGATTCGTAGCCTCCGAATGGAGCGCCGGGCCTGGGAACGGCCCGCCGAAACCCCGGAGGGCCAACCGACTGCGGTGGGGTTGGTTCACGGAGCCGTGGGTCTGGACGCGGGGGCGGAGTTTACCTTTTTCGTCGGCCCGAAGAGGCAGGAGGAGTTGGTCCTGGCCGATGCCTCCGCCGACAGCCTGATTAACTACGGGTGGTTCGGCGTGCTGGTTCGACCGTTGCTGTGGGCCCTGAAAGGGATCCACGGCTATGTGGCGAATTACGGGTGGTCGATCATCATCCTGACCTTTCTGATCAACTTGGCGCTTTTCCCCATTCGGTTCAAGCAGATCGTGTCGATGCAGAAGATGTCGGCGCTGCAGCCGAAGATGCGTTCGATCCAGGACAAGTACAAGCGGATGAAGCGGGATGACCCGCGCCGGCAGCAGATGAACGCGGAGGTGATGGGCCTTTACAAGGAGCATGGGGTGAACCCGCTGGGGGGATGTCTGCCGCTGTTGCTGCAGATGCCGATCTTGTTCGCCTTTTACCGCATGCTGGATGCGTCGATCGAGTTGCGGGGCGCTCCGTTCATGTTGTGGATTCAGGACCTGTCCAAAGCGGATCCCTACTATGTCACGCCCATTGTCATGGGTCTGACGATGGTCGCCCAGCAGAAGATGATGCCCGTCATGGGAGATCCGACACAGCGGCGGATGATGATGTTGCTCCCCATTGTCTTCACCTTCTTTTTCCTGGGGGTCTCCAGCGGGTTGGCCATCTATTTCCTGTTCAGCAACCTGTTTGCTATGATGTTTCAGTTTCTTCTCCAGCGATGGAAACCGGAGTTGGCGCCGAAGCCCGCGGGTGCGGCTAGCCGGAAGAAGAAGACGGATTCTTGAGTGGAATGAAGCTGCCGATTGAAGAGGTCGCGGTGAAGGCGGAGGAGTTCCTGGGCGGACTGATTCGCCGCTGCAATCTTCACCTCCGGACGCGGGCGAATGTCGAGAGAGATGACTGCGTGCGGATCGAACTCTTGGGCGAGGACGCGGGATTGGTGCTGGCCGACAGCGCCCGGCTTCTGTACGCCATGAACCACTTAATCAATCAGATCTTCTACCGGCAGGCGAGGGGCAACTGCAGTTTTCTGGTGGACTGCGGGAACTACCGGTCCGATCGGACCGCTGAGCTGGAGCTGCTGGCCCGCAAGGCCGCCGAGAAGGCCCGGTCCTCGATGGCGACGGTGTCGTTGCAGCCAATGCCGTCCAGTGAGCGACGGATTATTCATCTGGCCCTTGCCGAGGAGAGCGGTGTGCGGACGGAGAGCGAGGGATCCGGTCGTTTCCGACGGGTTCTGATCGTCCCGGCCTGAGGGCCGCACCCGGCTGGCATGGCGCTCTCGGAATCCCAAGAAGACACGATCGCGGCGGTGGCCACACCGCCCGGCAGGGGTGCCGTCTCCTTGGTTCGCCTCAGCGGGCCTCGGGCCAGGGAGATCGCCGCAGCCGGCCTCCACTGGACTCCGGAGCGATTCCTTCCGCGTCGGGCACAACTCGGTCTATTTCACGGGAACTCGGGCGAGCCGCTGGATCGGGTGCTGGCCACGTTCTTCCCCGAGCCTAATTCCTACACCGGCCAGGACGTGCTGGAGCTGTCGTGCCACGGAAGCCCGGTGGTGGTGGTCGGCGTCCTTGAGGCGTGCGTTGCGTTGGGCGCGCGCCTTGCCCGGCCCGGGGAGTTCACGCTGCGAGCTTTTCTCGGGGGCAAGATCGACTTGATCCAGGCGGAGGCGGTACGCGACCTGGTGGAGAGCCAGACGGCATACCAGGCGGAGGTGGCGAGACAGCAGCTGGAGGGGAGTTTGTCGGCGGCGCTGCGGCCGCTCAAGGAGACGCTGGTCGATGTCGTGTCGCATCTGGAAACGACATTGGAGTTCGTGGAGGACGACGTCGAGCCCGAGGAGAGGTCCCGGTTGGACGAGAGGCTGGGAGAGGTCGAGGCGGCCCTGGAGGAATGGGTGCGATCGTATCGCGTCGGCCGGGTTGTGCATGATGGGGTGACGGTGGTGCTCGCGGGACGCCCTAATGCAGGTAAGTCGAGTATTTTTAATCACTTAGTTAATGAGGAGCGTGCGATAGTGACTCCCTTGCCCGGGACGACGCGGGACGCGTTGCGGGAGGTCTTGGACGTAAGGGGTATTCCGGTTCGCCTGATCGATACGGCGGGAATCCGCGTCGGCGGGGATCTGGTGGAGCGGAAGGGGGTGGAGCGGTCGATACGGGAGAGCCGGGAGGCGGATTTGGTTCTGCTGGTGCAGGACGGCGAGCCGGGAGCGGAGGAGGGGGACCGGCGGGCGTGGAGGGAGGTGACGGGGCGTCCCTATGTGGTGGTACAAAACAAGAGCGACCTGAGCCGGGACTGGAGGGTGGCGGAGGAAATCGGGGAGCGCAGTCTCGGGTGTGTGCGGGTCTCCGCTTTGACGGGCGAGGGGATGGAGGAACTCGCGGAC
>CAYRCA010000235.1:4944-6861 GCA_964422565.1 uncultured Acidobacteriota bacterium
GTGACGAGCCTGCGCCAGAAGGCGTGCCTGGAGGCGGCGCTGAAGCGGCTGCGGAAGGTCCGAGCGGCGCTGGTTGAGGGATTGAGCGAGGAATTCGCCAGCTACGAGGTCATGCGCTGCCTGGAGGCGATGGGTGAGTTGACCGGCGAGACCACGCCGGAGGACATCCTGCATCGGATCTTCTCGAGCTTCTGCATCGGGAAGTAACCTTCGGTCCCGGGGGTCGGGTCTTCCGCGTCGCGTCAGGCTTGACGCTGCGAATCCGGCGACTGACCGGACCCTTTCGGCAACGGCCCGCCGGCCGCGATCAGGGCCTCGTAAAGGCGATCAAGCTCCTCCGGGGAATGGAAGTGGAGGACGATGCACCCGGCGTCGCCGCGGCGACGAATCTCGATGCGGGTTCGCCAGCGGCGTTCCAGTTGCTCCTCGGCGGCTCTCGTGTTGGGGTCCTTCACGCGGGACGGAGGGGAGGTGCGAGTGGACTGGAGAAGGCGCTGAACCCTCCGCTCGGTGTCGCGCACCGAGCGGCCGCCGGAGATCGCGGCGCGGGCGAGTTCGAGCTGTTCCCGGGGAGGGAGGGGAAGCAGGGCGCGAGCGTGGCCCATGGAAAGCTGGTCGTTGGCCACCATTTCCTGGATGGGCTTGGGGAGGTGAAGGAGGCGCAGCATGTTGGTGACGGCCGTGCGGCTGCGGCCGACGCGGCTGGCGATCTCCTCCTGGGTGAGCCCGAACTGTTCGGCCATGAGCTGGTAGGCTTGGGCCTCCTCGATGGGGCTGAGGTCGTCGCGCTGAATGTTCTCCACCAAGGCGAGCTCGAGCATCTCGCGGTCGGAGACGTCCTGCACGATGGAGGGTATCCGGTGAACGCCGGCCCGCTGACAGGCTCTCCAGCGACGCTCTCCGGCGATGATCTCGTACCCGGTCTCGGTGGGGCGCACGACGATGGGTTGAAGCACTCCCTTCTCGCGGACCGAGGCGGCCAGCTCGTCGAGACTGGTCGACTCGAATCGGATGCGGGGCTGCAGCGGGTTGGGTTGAATCCTGTCGATATCGAGATGGAGGAGGGATGTTCGGTCGGCGGCCTGAGGGAGGAGAGCGTCGAGTCCCTTTCCGAGCGCTTTACGTTTCATAGAAGCAACACCTGTCAGGTCGTCCCCGCCGCTCCGGCGGCGGCGCGGTCAACAAGAGGGGGAGGGGTCCGGCGGAGGAGCTCCCTCGCCAGCTGGAGGTAGGCATTGGCGCCCGTCGACCGCGCGTCGTAAAGGAGGATCGGTTTGCCGAAGCTGGGGGCTTCGGCAAGGCGGACGTTTCTAGGGATCATGGTGGTGAAAACCTTGTCTCCGAGGTGACCGCGAACGTTGTCGCCGATCTGCCCGGAGAGATTGAGCCGTTCGTCGGACATGGTCAGCAGGACGCCCTCTATGCGGAGGGAGGGGTTCAGAGACTGGCGCACGCGGGCGAGCGTTCCCATGAGGTCCGAGAGGCCCTCGAGGGCGAAGTATTCGCACTGAATGGGGATGAGAAGGGAATCGGCGGCGACCAGGGCGTTCAGGGTGAGGATCCCCAGCGACGGCGGGCAGTCGACAAGAATCATATCGTAGACTTCCCGCAGGGGGCGAAGGGCGCCCCGGAGGCGGCGTTCACGATCGGGCAAATCCAGGAGTTCCACCGTGGCCCCGGTCAAGTGGGGACTGGAGGGGAGAATGTCGAGACCGTCAAGTTCGGTGGGGACGGGGACGCCCGCGGCGGAAAGATCGTTGAGGAGGATGTCGTAGACCGAGGCCGCCAGGGCGTTCTTATCCAAGCCGAGGCCGGAGGTAGCGTTGGCCTGGGGATCGAGGTCGACGAGGAGGGTTCGGAGGTCGGCCGCCGCCAGGGAGGCGCTCAGATTGATGGCCGTCGTGGTCTTCCCCACTC
>CAYRCA010000236.1:0-6839 GCA_964422565.1 uncultured Acidobacteriota bacterium
AGCGGCAAGGGGTGGAGCTTTTTCTCCAGGCCGGGCGGCAGTTTGCCCTTGCGGGAGTTGGGGTAATAGCCGCTCATTAGCATCAGGGCGTGATTGCGTCGGCTGAAGTTGAGGTTGCGGTTCTCCAGGTACTCGCCGATCAGGTAGTCCCGATTGTATATGCAATCGATCATCAGGGCGATCCCCTGAAGCTCGTCCGCCGCCGAGGGAAGGCGGTTCAGACATTGGGCCACCGACAGGAACAGCGGCGTTGTATAGGTATCCCGCCCGTCCAGACGGTTGATGTACTCCGCCTCCTCGAGGATCGACCGGATCCGATCGGGATCCACCGGCCGAACGACACCGTCCGAAAGCATGAAGTTCCGCCAACTGAGGTCGTTGAGCAGCCACCCCCTCCGATGCAACCCCGCGGCGGTCGTCAGAAGTACCCTTGTCGCCCGATCCCGCAACCGACGACGGGGCCGCTTGTGACGATGGCGAATCAGCGCGTCGAAGACGGGACGCCCCTCCACGAAATCCATGATGTAGTAGCCATGCTCCTCGTTGATACTCCGAATCGGGGGAAACCCCAGTTGCTCGAGGACCTCTCTCTTCTGGGCGAGACTCGGCAGGGTATCCCGATGGTGGATACCGGAGACGGTTTTCAGAGCGTAGCGCCGTCCCCTGAGACGGAACCGATAGAGGGTCGTGAACCTGCCCTGAGCCAGGATTCTGAGGTCTTCGACCTTACCCCGAACGAAGGGGTCCTCCATCAGGCCCGGGACCTCGAGTTCCTCAGCGAAGAAAACGTGCCTCAGCGATTCGATAATCGTCATTCCGTCCCGCGAAATCCCGTCATTCGTCAGAGAACAAGGCGCTCCTGCCGTGGTGTCCCTATTCTGTCATCCCGCGCCGACTCGGGGAAAGCCCTCCACCCAGCGAGCGGGAGCCCCGATTCTTCCCTCAAAATATTTGACGCGGAATCAGCGATCTTTGATCCCGATGATCCATCGGAACGGCGAACCCTTTCGCCCGTCTTTGAGCGTCCCGTCCGGGGCGGGGCCGACCGAGAACCGTCCCCGCGAGCCGCGGGATCGAGTCGGGTTGAGGGTTGAAAACCCGCCGACTCCGGACACAGAATCCGCCACCGCCTCCAGCGCGTATTCAGGGCGGATGCGCGTTCGAGTCATCACCGAAAGCAAGATACTCATGGAAGGCTTCCCACTCGAGCCAGTCCTCCGGATGACGGCGGACCCGCTCCTCCAGAACGCGGACAAGCTCCTGGGTGATCGCCTGCCGGTTGTCCAGCCCTTCCAGTCGATCCGTCACATCGAGAATCTCGCTACAATGACGGCCGCCCTCGATCTCATGTATGCTCCAGAAAAGCACTCGGGCACCGGTGTCGAGATAGAGCCGGGCGATTCCGTCGGGAAACCGGGCCGGCCGGCCGAAGATCCGCACCGGGATCGTCCGTTTCAGGAACCGGGGGATCACATCGATGCCCATCAGGACGATCTCGCCTTCCCGCAAGCGCCCCCGCATGGCGAAGTAGTTGGCTCGTCCCGCCGCCAGAATGGGACGCCCCGCTGCGGCCTCCAGTCGAGCCACGCGCATTCCGCCGTAGCGGTACCACGCCGCCGGCATATCGGGGATGTCCTCCACCCGTCGGAAGACCAGGTTGAGCGGAATTCCCATCTTTCCCAGCACGGTGATCAGCAGTCCGGTGCTGCCGAGATGTCCGGTATAGAACAGCACGCCCCGCCGCTCCGCCAGCGCCTTTCTCAGGGTTTCCAATCCCGAGATCCGCACCAGTCGCTGCAGCTTCGACAGTGGCCGGTCCAGCCAGTAGGAGTCCAACTCGTCCCGGGAGAGTGCTCGGAAGCTCCGGCGGACCTTCCTCCGGACTTCCCGCTCCCCCAGCCCCGGCAGAACCTCCGCCATATTCCGGATCGCCGCCCGCCTGGCCTCCGAGCGGAGCAGGTAGTACAGGTCGCCCCGACACCGGGCCAACGAGGCCGCCAGCATCGGCGGCATCCGGGCTATTCCGGGCAGAAGCAGAGCAAAATCAAGGTTCTTGGCCAGCCGTGCGAGCTTCATGAGGGGGGCGAAAACGTTCTGATCTCGCGATCGGTGAAACCCGAGGTATCGATCGGCACCTCGGGACTGGGATCGATAAGGTGGGCCATTTCGGCGTCCCGCCTCTTCCGCCTCCGCTGGATCCGGACCCGATGGCAGAGACTTGCCGGCAGGTGGAGGAGGTTCCACCGAAGATGCCGCCATAGCTCCCTCTTGCGGGCTTCGCGCTGGGGCTCGCGAATCAGGTCCCGCAGGGCGCGGAACAGGTTCCGCAACTCGTAGTTCTTGACCATCGACCGGATGCTGTTGCGCTCGCCGATCAGTTCCCGCCAGGCCATGCCCCGATTGTCCCGGGTGGATCGGCTGAACTTGTGGTAGACGACCGCTTGCGGAGCGGTGACCACTCGGTACCCGAGCAGCCAGAAGCGCCAGCAGAGGTCCACGTCCTCGTGGTACATGTAGAAGCCTTCGTCGTACCCCCCCGCTTCAAGAAAGGGGCGACGGCGAACCAGCGCCGCGCCGCCACAGGCGAAGATCACATCCTCGACCTGGTCGTACTGGCCCCGGTCCGGCTCGAACATGCCTCGGTCCCAAGTGTACCCCAGGTAATTCATCGCTCCACCGACGCCGTTGAGATGATCCGGCTGGTAGTACAGCCGCATCTTCGCGGCGACACAGGCGATGCTTGGGTCCGCGTCCGCCGTGCGAAGAATTTCCTCGACACATCGGGGGTCCATCCGGATGTCCGTGTTCAGGAATATCGTGTACTCGGTGTTGAACCGCCGAACCCCCAGATTCGCAGCCCGGGCGTAGCCCAGATTCCTCGAGTGCGCCCAGACGCGCACCCGGGGGAAGCGCTCCCGCACAAAGGATAGGCTGTCGTCCTCGGAAGCGTTGTCCACAAAGACGGAGTCGAACCGATCGGAGGTCTGGCTCTCGAGGGAAGTAAGCAGTTCCTCCAGATCGGGACGCCCATTGTAGTTGATGATAAGAACGGTGGCTCGACCCGAGGTACTCATCCCGAAGACCGTCAGGGGACAAAGGACAGAATCGACTCGACGACCCGGTCGATTTCATCCTCTTCCAGATTGGGATGAAAGGGAAGCGAAAGCAGCTCGGAAGAGAGTTGTTCCGTCCGGGGCAAGCTGACCTTCCCTCGATCCCGGTAGTACGGCTGCAGGTGCAGGGGCAGATAATGGACGCTCGTGGCGATCCCCCGCTCCTGAAGATGTCGGCGCAACGCTTCCCGGTGGGCGGTGCAAACCGCGAACAAGTGCCAGGCGCTCTGGACGTATTCCCGCTCGACCGGCAACCTCAGCCACGGCAGGCGATCGAGGGCGCGGCGGTACCGCTCGACCATGCGGCGCCTGGCCAGCTGCATACCGTTCAACTTCCTCAACTGGACCAGCCCTATGGCGGCCGTGACGTCGTTCATGACGTACTTGAATCCAAGATCGCGAACCTCGTAATACCACTGATACCGTGACGAATCCCCGGAGACGGCCGTGCGCTCGAAAGTGCTCTTTTCAATTCCCATCCACCTTAGCCGCCGGACACGATCCGCCACCTCCGCTGAGTTGGTCGTCACCATGCCGCCGTCGCCGGTCGAGAGATTCTTAAGGGCATTGAAACTGAAGCAGGTCGCCGCCGTTCCCTCCAGTGCGCCCACCCGGCGGTCGCGATAGGAAGCGCCACAGGCGTGAGCGGCATCCTCGATGATCGCCAGACCGCGGCGATAGGCGATTTCCCGGATTTCATCCATGCGGCATGGGTGGCCCCCGTAGTGTACGGGGATGACCGCCCGACTACGGTCGCTCACCTTGCGGGACAAGTCTTCCGGGTCCATGGTGCGCGTCTCGGACTCCACATCGACGAACGTCACGTCGGCGCCGCAGTAAGCGGGCGCGTGGGCCGTCGACACGAAACTCAGGGAGGGAACGAGCACCTCGTCCCCGGGTCCCAGTCCCAGCCCGCGGCACGCCAGGTGCAGCGCCGCCGTCCCACTGGTCACGGCCACAGCGTGGCCGGCACCCACGAACTGGGCAAAGCACTCTTCGAACTCCGCCGTTCTCGGTCCCGGGCCCAACCACCCGCTGGAGAACACCCCCTGGAGCGCCGCCAACTCCTCGGCGCCGAAGCTCGGTCTGAAGACCGGGATTGCCAAGCCCTTTTCCTCCGTCTTCATTTCGCCCAGCATACCAGCATCAGGGCCGGTCGACACTCCTGTGTTGCGCCCACCCTCGGGAGGCTTGGGCGAAACGTTTGGTGAACTGAATTCTCAAGCTGCGGATCGCACGTATTTCACCGACCGGGTCGCCACCGTGCCTGGGTCTCCACGACAACCCCGGAAAGCGGCAAGTCACCGGGGAGGCCCAAAAAGGGCCAACCGGATCTTCTCCCGAACGCTGAGGCCGCGCGGCTTCAGGCCCCGCAGGGGATTGTCGATTCCTCGACACTCGCCGGACTCGAGGATCCTGTCGGTCTCGCTCCAGAAAAATCTCGACTCCCTTCTCCACAGGCGACCCCGAACAGTCTTCCAATAGGACGCGGTTCGCCTTCGGCAATTGGCTAGGGTGGAATAACGGACCGTCAGCGCTCGCCTCGATGCCTGCGGGCGGAGCGCCCGCCGGAAACCGTGGGCCACCGCCGGGTGCCAGATTGTGGCCTCGCCACGTCGATTCAACACTGTCTCCTCCCGAAGTCCAGCCTCGCCGGCCCTGGCCATGACGAAGCGTTGAGCTGGAAGATGATCCTCTCCGGGGCGGATCCGGAAGCGCCCGGCGCTGAACTGATAGAGGGGCACACGATGGGAACCGGCGACGATGTACAGAGCCCCCGACTCCTCATTCATGTCCTCCAGGGCGATCCACGCGGTCAGCAAATGGGCCGCTGGCGTCGCCTCAATGAAGGCGAGGTCGCGGCAGGGGGCCTCGCTGCGTCCAAACTCTGAATAGGCGGACTGGAAGGCGATGGAAGGCTGGCCAAACACCAGATCGATCCAGGCGAAAAGGGCGCGATCCAGGTAGAGCTTCCGGGCCGCCTCCGAGTGTGAATGAAGGTCCAGGAGTCGATAAGGAGCCACACGCTCCCACCACTCCCGGCTATCGGCCATCGATGCGGGCTCACCGAGGAACGTGTACGCCAAATCGATGGGCTTCCGTTTCCAGACGAGATCCACGTCCCGGGTCAGATCCTCGCAGATCCCGCCCTCCAGTGACAGCTGGACGGTGAAGAAGCCCCGGGTCACGAACTGCCGCAGTTTCTCGGCCTGAAGAGGGGAGATCTCGCCACCGTCCAGCCGGTCGCCGATCCTTTGCAAGGCATCCGACCGATCCAGCCAAAGATCACTCCGCAGTCGTCCCCCGTCATCCAGGTCACTCATCGGCACTGTCTCCGGAACCCCCCCGGCCCGGCACGTCGTTCCCTTGCCTGGTGGAAGGCTCGTACCCTCACGCACGGTCCAATCATGAACGAACCCGGTGCAGGTAAAGGCTCCGCTCGTTCCCCATCCGGGGCGACGTCGACACCCCTATGAGTCGTCCTCAATCAACCGCCTCGCACGCACGAAGCGACGATGGTTCGACTCGTCGTAATGAGGTGCCTCCGGATCCAAACTGTTGATCCGGACCCGTCCCGCGCCGCAATGAATGAACTCTCCGGCGCCCAGGTAAATTCCGACATGGGCGATTCTCTCGGTCGGCGCGCCCTCGGCGCCACCTCCAAAAAACAGGAGATCTCCCCGCCGAAGGTGCCGACACCCCGGTCCGGTGTCGACCTCCCTGCCCAGCAGAACCTGCTGAGAGGCGTCGCGGCTCAACTCCAGACCGTTGAGCCCGAAAACCGTCTTGGTAAAGCCGGAGCAATCGAACCCCTTGGCAGAGGTCCCGCCCCAAAGATACGGTACGCCCAGGAAGATTCTGGCCGTCCGCTCGATGTTGTCGGCTGAGGGCTCGCGAGTTCGCTTCCAGTCGGCATAGTCCTCCAGCAACGAGCTCTCCAGAAAGCCCCTTCTGGCGTCGGGCAATTCGACCGGCGTCCAGTCGTCCCTCGACTTGGAACCTCTGAGTCTCGCCCCGATCACGGCATCGCTCACCGGCTGGGAATCGAAGCTCGGCGATTCGCGGACGAGCCCGTGAAGGCCGACGACAACCACACGGGGCGCCTCCCGCCAGGCGGCGAGGCCCTCTTCGTCCCGGAGGTCCATGACCGCGCTTTCCAGCCACCCCAGATAGCCGTCGGCCGCCTGCGCGTAGTACCAGCCCCCCTCCTTCTTGAGCAGCCTCATCTCCGCGCCCATGAGGGCCTGGGTCACCAGCTCGGCGGTGTGCCTCGGCTCCCGTCGCAGGTTCCCCACGCTTACCGTGACGATGCCGAAGCGCGTCACGCCAAGGTCGGGATCCGGCAGGACCCTGACCCGATCCTCGACCGGCCCGTCGACGAGAGCGCGAATCGTCTTCAAGACCCTTTCCTTGGCGTCCGCTCCGTCCACTTCGCCCTCCACGATCAGGACCCGCCCCTCTCTTCTCAGGTCGATGTCGAAGACCGCAAGCCTCCGATCGGGGGCGAACTCCAGGCGTAGCGCATCGACGGCCTCAACCACAGCCGGACTCGCGTCCGGCGACGGAACGCAGGAGGCGAGCGTGTGGAGGATCAACCATGAGAGCATAGCCGAGACCGGCGGACGGCGCCAGATACGGAAATCCCCGCCGGATCCGCCGCGGCAACGTTGAAAGCCGCGGATGCCCAAAGAGGCGGCCCTCAAACACAAGTGGCCCATTCGGCTA
>CAYRCA010000237.1:0-6820 GCA_964422565.1 uncultured Acidobacteriota bacterium
AGTGTGCCCTGTTAATCGAGGAGGGGTCTGAGGAGGGCACGAGGAGCACGAGGAGGGGAAGTCTTGACAGCCTGCCGGGACCAATGCTAGGTTCGGGGCGAGGGTGGTTGCATATTATATTGAAGTCGCATTAATATTCCCCCAGATCGGCGGGAAAGGTGGGTGATGAGACATCGCTCGAGTGGTGGGACGCAAGATGCCGCTCCGGCTCCGGAAGTGCCGGCGCAAGAGACAGTTGAAAGGCTCGCCGCCTTGGCGAACGACGTTCGCCGAAAGGCTCTTCAGATGGTCCACCGCGCCCAACTCGGCCACCCAGGGGGAGATCTATCGTCGGCCGACATCCTGGTTACACTTTATTTCGGCGTTTTGCACATCGACGGTGGTCGCCCGGACGCGCCCGACCGGGACCGTTTCATCATGAGCAAAGGGCATAGCTCGGGCGCCTTCTATGCCACGCTGGCCCTGGCCGGTTTCTTCGATACAGACGAACTCGACAGCTACATGCGGCCGCTCTCTCCGCTGAACGGACATCCCGCCCGGGGGAAAGTGCCGGGCGTCGAGGCGAGCACCGGACCGCTGGGGCACGGGTTGCCCGTGGGGGTGGGCAACGCTCTGGCCGCGAGAATCGACGACGCCGGCTGGCGCACGTTTGTCTTGACGGGGGACGGTGAGCTTCAGGAAGGCAGCAATTGGGAAGCGGTCATGGCGGCGGCTCACTACAGATTGGACAACCTGACCGTCATCGTCGATCGTAACCGTCTGCAACAGGGAGATTGGACCGAGAGCACGGTTGGGCTCGAGCCTCTCGCCGACAAGTGGCGCGCTTTTGGATGGGCGGTTCATGAGGTGGACGGTCACGATCACGGAGCGCTACTCGAAATTCTCCGCAGTGTCCCCATCGAACCGGGTAAGCCGACCTGCGTCATCGCCCACACCCACAAGGGAAAGGGAGTCTCGTTCATGCAGGACCGGGTCGAATGGCATCACCGCGTTCCGACCGATGAGGAACTGAAGGCGGCCCTCGGTGAATTGGATCGGGGACACCCATGAGCAATCTGGACGATTGCCGCGACGCCTTTGCCGCAGCTCTGGAGCAGGCGGCGGAAATGAACCCGAACGTCGTTGTGGTCACGAATGATTCCATCGGCTCGTCAAAGCTGGGGAGTTTTCGAGAGCGGTTTCCCCGCCGACTCTTCAACGTGGGAATTGCCGAACAGAACATGGTGGGCATCGGTTCCGGTCTGGCCAACGGGGGCAAGATTCCGTTTGTCTCGGGAGCCTCGTGCTTCATGACCGGGCGGGCTCTTGAGCAAGTGAAAGTGGATTTGGCCTACTCCAAGGCGAACGTCAAACTCTGTGGCATGTCCCCTGGTTTGGCGTACGGCGCGTTTGGCGCCACCCATCATTCCATCGAAGACGTGGCCTGGCTGACAGCTATTGCGGACATGACTGTGATCGTCCCGGCGGATGCGGTGGAGACCGGCGAGGCGGTCCTCGCGCTGGCGGAATTCAACGGACCGGCGTTTCTGCGGGTCAACCGCGTGCCCGTCCCCGTTGTACATCCCAAGAACTACCGATTCCGGATCGGAACCGCCTTCCGCTTAAGGGACGGTGACGATGTAACTGTGATCGCGAACGGCACGATGACTGCCCGCGCCCTGCTGGCAAGGGATCTCTTGGCCGGGGACGGCGTCACCGCCCGTGTGCTCAACATGGCCTGCGTGCGGCCGATAGATCGGGAGGCGATCATTGAGGCGGCTAACGAGACAGGTTACATCGTCACAGTGGAAGAGCATTCCATTCACGGTGGCCTTGGTAGCGCGGTGGCCGAGGTTGTGGTGACCAGCAAGCCGGTTCCGATGCGCATCCTGGGAATTCCCGGAGTGTTTGCCCCGACCGGGTCCAGCGCATTCCTGCTCGAGCACTTTGGACTGACCCCGCGCGGTATTCGAGATTCAGTCCTGCAACTGCTTCGAGGGTGAACCTCGCCGTAGGAGTCCGGCCTCGCCGGGGCCGAACCGAGGCGTTTTTGAGCCTGAGCGTCCGAGCGGAAGCCGAATGAGCCGCGGATATGTGAACTTGAGGCTGAAACGTGCCGGACCCGCTGGATAGTTCGAAGCGGCGGCAGGGCGGCCTGCGACCCGCGGGCTGTACGCTTGTGCCGCCGGAAGGGGAAATGGAAGAATGAGCCCATGGCTCGCATCGATGATATACGGATGATGGTGAGGGTAGCGCGGATGTACTACGCGCAGGGTCTGCGTCAGAAGGACATCATGGATCGTTTGGGGATCCATCAGTCTACTGTTTCGAGGCTCCTGGAGCGTGCCAGAAAGGAAGGTATCGTTCGGATCACCGTGGCAGCCCCCTCGGGTGTTCACTCGGGCATCGAAGAGGCCTTGGAGTCTCGGTACGGATTGTTGGAGGCGGTTGTGGTGGACTCGGTCTCGGACGAGAGCGTGATCGTACGCGATCTGGGTTCGGCGGCCGCCTACTACATGGAGTCAACGGTCAACTCGGCCAAAGTGATAGGGATCTCTTCCTGGAGCGAAGCCTTGCTGGCGATGGTCGATGCGATGCATCCGGGTATTCGGGGTCAGGGATCGCGCGTCGTCCAGATCCTCGGCGGTGTCGGCAACCCGGGAGCTGAAATTCACGCGACCCAGTTGACGCGACGCCTCGCTCAGTCGGTTGGGGGAAGCGCGCTCTTGCTGGCGGCACCGGGCGTTGTTGGCTCCGTCGAAGCGAAGGACGTGCTGATGAGGGACCAGTTCGTTCAGGAGGCCGTGAGCCTGTTCAACTCCCTCGACCTTGCGCTTGTTGGGATCGGCGCCGTCGAACCATCCACAATGTTGGCCAGGAGCGGCAATGTTTTCTCGCCGCAGGAACTCAGGATTCTGAAGAACTATGGGGCTGTCGGCGACATCTGCCTGAGATTCTTCGACGAGTCCGGCCAACCGGTTGTGACCCCGCTGGACGACCGCGTCATCGGGATCGAACTCGAACAGCTCCGGCGCGTGCCCCGAGTAGTCGGCGTGGCTGGCGGGAAAAGAAAATTCGCGGCGATCCGCGGCGCTCTCGTAGGCCGATGGATCAATGTCCTCATCACAGACCGGGGGACAGCCGACAGGCTTCTGAACGAGGAGAGCTCGAAATCGTACGGCTCTTCTGATGCGGAGGGCAACCGTTGGGCGACGGGGCGGGATGGTCGGCTGAGGCGCAATCGGTGAAGTTGAAAATTGGAGCGGGAGCGGCTGATGCCTGTTTCAGTCCGACGAGACGGCCGGGGGCTCAATTCGTCATTCGTCATGGGTCGTCTCCGTCTCCTCGGGAGGCCCGCCGACGGCGAGTGTCCGGTGTCGAGCGGCGAATCGGGTGGCCGGGCTCCCTGTCGTCGGCCCATTCGAGAGACCCCGCTCCGGCCGATGGAGCGCCCCGCCGAGAAACGGCCCGGCTTTCCGGCGCCACTGACGGGGCTCCTTCTTCCGCATTAGAAATCTTGACAACGACCGCCGAATCGACATAACGAGTCTCCTCCGCATATTTATGTGCCGCAACAAGGTCGCCGTCGTTGCTGAGAGGGAAGGGGGCGCGGATTCATGATCGTTATCGAGACGTATGCCGTAGCTGTTCTCTTCTGCATTGTGACCATGATCTGCTGGGGTTCCTGGGCCAACACCCAGAAACTCGCCGCCAAGACCTGGCGATTCGAGCTCTTCTACTGGGACTTCGTGTCGGGACTGCTCCTGTTCTCGCTGTTGGCCGCCCTCACTCTGGGCAGCTTCGGAGACACCGGACGCGCTTTCATCTCCGACCTGCAACAGGCGGATTTCAGCAGCGTGCTCTCCGCGTTTCTTGGAGGAATGGTCTGGAATCTGGGCAACCTGCTGCTGGTGGCCGCCATCGCCGTGGCCGGGATGGCGATCGCCTTTCCAATCGGGGGCGGGATCGCCTGGGTGGTGGGCATCCTCTTCAACTATGTGCTGGTGCTGCTTGCGCGCGGAGAGCCCGAGGGCAATCCCCAGATCCTGTTTGCCGGTGTTGCCGTGATCGTGGTCGCCATTCTTCTGAGTATGGTCGCCTACGGCCGCCTGGCTCACGCGACTAAGAAACCCACGGTAAAGGGGATCCTCCTTTCCGTCGGCGCGGGCCTCCTCATCGCCTTCTTCTACGGTCTGGTGGTGAGGGCGGTGGATCCCTCCTTTGTGGCGGGAGGAGCCGGAACGCTGACTCCCTTCTCGGCCGCCTTCTTCTTCTCCGTGGGCGCGTTCGCGACGACCTTTCTCTTTAACCCAGTTTTCATGCGGTTCCCCGTTGAAGGCAGGCCCGTTCGTATGAGCGAATACTGGAAGGGGGACCTTCGGACCCATATGACCGGCGTCCTGGGCGGTGTGATCTGGTCTTGCGGTCTTACCACGAGCTTCATGGCGGTCGGAGCGGCCGGTCCAGCTGTTTCCTACGCCCTGAGCAATGCCGCCCCGGTCGTGGCGATGCTTTGGGGTGTCCTGGTGTGGCGGGAGTTTGCACGGGCGCCCGAAGGGACGAATCGGCTCATCATCCTGATGTTCGCCTGCTATCTTGTGGGTTTGGCGATCATCACGTATTCGAACGTGTAGGGAGATCCGACATGGCGGAACAGCTCATCCTCGCGGTTGACCAGAGCACCTCGGCGACGAAGGCCATGTTCTTTGACCGGAGCGGCCGCCTGGTCCACCGGACCGACGAGAGCCACAGGCAGTTCTACCCTCGTCCCGGCTGGGTCGAGCACGACGCTGAAGAGATCTACGACAAGACGGTGCAAGTGGTGCGAAGGCTCGTGGAGGAAACCGGGGTCGGCGAAGACCGGATCGGCGCCATGGCCATAACCAATCAGCGGGAAACGGCGCTCATCTGGGACAGGCGGACCGGGAAACCGGTACACAACGCCGTGGTTTGGCAGTGCCGTCGAAGCGTGGAGATCTGCGAGGAGCTGAGGGAAGAAGGCGCGGAGAAGGAGGTGCGGGCGAAGACCGGCCTGTTTCTGGATCCCTATTTCTCGGCGGGCAAGTGGAGGTGGATTCTGGACAATGTCGACGGCGCCCGCCGTGAAGCGGAAGCCGGACATCTGGCCGCCGGCACCATCGACTCCTGGCTGCTCTGGAAGCTGACCGGTGGAAAGGTCCACGCGACCGACTGCTCGAACGCGTGCCGAAGCATGATCTTCGACATTCGGGCGCTGCGCTGGGACCCCGAACTGTGCGGGATCTTTTCGATCCCACTGGAGGTTCTTCCCGAAGTTAGGCCCTCCGGCGCCCTGTTTGGACACAGCGAACCCGGACAGGCTTTTGATCGATCCATCCCGCTCATCGGTGTCATGGGGGACTCCCACGCGGCCTGCTTCGGCCAGAACTGCTTCGAGCGAGGCATGGCCAAAGCCACCTATGGGACGGGCTCGTCGATCATGATGAACATCGGCGACCGGCCCCTGGCGCCGCCGGCCGGACTCGTTACGTCCATTGGGTGGGGACTCGGCGATTCGGTGAGCTACGTCTACGAGGGAAACATCCACTGCACGGGAGACACGGTCCGTTGGCTGGTTGACGGGTTGGAGCTGATCCCAAACTCCAGGGCGAGCGAGGAGATCGCAGCGACCGTGGAGGACAACGGCGGAGTCTACCTGGTACCCGCCTTCGTCGGTTTGGGCGCCCCATACTGGGACGCCGCCGCGAGGGCCGGTATCTGGGGCATGGGCCGCGAATGCGGGAGGGCCCACGTCGTTCGTGCCGCGCTTGAGGCCATCGCTTATCAGGTTCGCGATTTGCTCGACCTCATGATTGACGGTGCCGGGATAGAACTGAGGGAACTGCGGGTGGACGGGGGGCCGACCCGTAACGATCTCCTGATGCGGTTCCAGGCCGACATGCTCAAGGTTCCCGTGGCGAGAACCGAAGTCGAGGAAGCCTCGGCCCTGGGGGTGGCTTTCATGGCGGGTCTCGGCCGCGGCATGTGGAGGGATCTGGGCGAGATCGAAGCCCTGCGGCGCGTCGATAAGGTGTTTCTGCCGAACATGCCGCCGGCGCTGAGAGACAGGTACTACCGCGGCTGGCGGGAGGCGGTCAAGAGGACGCGCAGTCGTTTCTAGGGACCGTCCAACCGGCATGGGGGCAGTTTGCCGCGTTCGCGTGCCGGCAGGTCCCGGAAGCCCGGCGCAGACGAAGACGGAGGAGGAACAACCATGGCGATGTCCAAGACAACATTGGCGGTGATTGTGGGGAATCGGGATTTCTTTCCCGATCATCTGGTGACCGAGGCCCGGAAAGATGTCCTGGCCCTCCTTCGGGACCTGGGCTTCGACTGGGTGATTCTGGGCGAAGAGGAGACCAAGCTGGGAGCCGTCGAGACTTGGAATGACGCGAGGCGATGCGGCGACCTTTTCCGCGCCAACCGCGACCGCATCGACGGCGTGCTCGTCGTGCTGCCGAATTTCGGCGACGAAAAGGGTGTCGCCGACTCGATTCGGCTGTCGGCCTTGAACGTGCCCGTGCTCGTGCAGGGATACCCGGACGACCTCGACCGGTTGACGGTCGAGTTGAGGCGGGATTCCTTCTGCGGGAAGATTTCGGTGTGCAACAACCTGCGGCAGTACGGCATCCCCTTCAGCGTCACCAACCTGCACACGGTCCACCCGACGTCCGATGAGTTCAAGAAGGATCTCCTCAATTTCGTGGCGGTCTGTCGGGTGGCGCGCGGCCTGCGCGGCGCCCGCATCGGCGCCGTCGGTGCCCGGCCCAACGCGTTCAACACCACGCGATACAGCGAGAAGCTCCTCGAGGCCGCCGGAATC
>CAYRCA010000238.1:0-6818 GCA_964422565.1 uncultured Acidobacteriota bacterium
ATCGTCATGAAGGCCATGGAAAAGGATCGCCGCCGGCGCTACGAGACCCCGAACGCGCTCGGCGCCGAGATTCGGCGCTATCTGAACGAGGAGCCGATCGTGGCCAGACCTCCCAGCCTCCTCTACCGGCTCCGGAAGTTTGGGCGCCGACAACGACCGGTCGTCGCCGTCGTTGGTGTCGCGCTGGTCGCGGTGGCCGTGGCCGTCATCGGCGTCACGCTGGCGCTTTTCCAGGCGATGTGGGCTCAGGAGGAGGCCGAGGCGGAGGCTCGACGGGCGCTTCAGGCGGAGGAAGCCGCAAATCTCCGGCTCCGCGGTTCCCTTCTGGACCAGGCCAGGGCTATCCGCCGCGGCCACATTGTCGGTCGCCGTCTCACCAGCCTGGCCCTCCTCTCGCAGGCCTCCGGTATCCGTCCCGGCTCCGATCTGCGCGATGAGGCGATCGCCGCCCTCATGCTCACGGATCTTCGAACCGCCGAGGAATGGAGCATCACCGGGGATGAGAGGAGTCTGACCTTCGATCCGTCGCTGACCCTGCTGGCGACGGGCTTTCCGGGAGGTCGCCTGGAGATTCGACATCGCACCGGCGAGGCGCCCGTCAGGGTTCTACCCGGTTTCGGCCCGGACGCCTGGGTCGTCCAGTTCAGCCTCGACAACCGTTTGCTTGCGGTGAAGTACCACGGTCGCACATACCGCGACGACGCGCACCTTCGCATCTGGGACCTGGAAACCGAGGCGCCCCTCCTGGACCTCGAGACGCCGGTTCGCGGCCGCGCCCTCCACTTCTCGCCCGATGGCCTCGTCGTCGCCTACGGGGATCCGGAGGGCCGGCTGATGCTCCGCAACGTCCGGACGGGCGTCGAGCAGTTGAGGGTGAAGCTGAACGGCTCCGCCGAAACGGTTCGGTTCCGGCCCGACGGGGGGGCTCTCGCGCTGGGCCTGGGAGACCCGGGCGGAATCGAGGTCCGTAACCTCCGGGGAGAAATCGTCCACCGCCTATCCCTGCCTTCCCGGGTGTACGCCGTCGACTGGAGCGGCGACGGAACCCGGCTGGCCGGCGCGTGCACGGACGGAACCGCCGTGGTGTGGGAGCCCGAGGGAGGAGCCGACCCCCTAACCCTCAAAGGCCACAAGGCCGAGGTCGTGGCCGTCTCCCTGCACCCGCGGGAACCTCTACTGGCGACTCACTCGTGGGACGAAACCTCCCGTGTTTGGGACACCCGAAGCGGGGAGCAGCTTCTAATCGCCCAAGCTCGGGCTTTGGAGTTTTCCCGTGACGGGAAGGAGCTCGCCTTTGTGACCAACAAGACCCTTGGAGTCTGGGAGGTTCTTCACGGAGAGTCATTCAGGACGCTCCACGGGCACACGGGAAAGAACCCCGTCCGGCTGGACGTCAGCCCCGACGGACGCTGGATCGCCTCGGGAGGCGACGACGGTGTTCTCCTATGGGGTCAAGAGGACGGGCGGCTGATCGGTCGTCTGGAGACCGCCGCCACAAACGATCTCCTCTTCCATCCGACGACCGGCCGGCTGGTAGGCTGCGGTCCCGAGGGATTGAAGTCTTGGGACTGGCACGTTGACGAGAGGGGACTCCGTCAAGTCCACAACACGATTCTGTTTGCCGGCCCTTGCGCCGAGGCGGAGATAGAACCAAACGGGCGGAGCACGCTCCTATTCGACGGCTCCAACGTTCAGATCCACTCTCCGACGACGCGGGGAAGCAGCGTGATCCTGGAGGGGTTTCCAGGACTGGCCTCGCTCGCACTCAGCCCGCAAGGTCGCTGGGTGGCCGGAGGCAACTGGAGGGGCGACCGGACGCTGGTCTGGAACACTGAAACCGGCGAGGTTGAGGTCACGCTTCTTCCCGGTCAACAGTCAGTGCGGGTCGGTTTCAGCCCGGACGGTGCCTGGCTCGCCGCCGGCGGGAGCGAGCACTATCATCTGTGGAGAACGGGATCCTGGGAGGAGGTCCTACGGATCCCCCGCCCCCAGCTCCTGTCCAGGCTGCCGGGGCGGATGACCTTCAGCGCCGACGGCAAATGGCTCGCCGTCGCCCTCGACCAACAGAACATTCGGCTCCTCCACCTGCCCGACGGCACGCCTCTGGCAACGCTGGAGGTCTCCCAGCCCCAATCGTTGACGGAACTGCGGTTCACGCCGGATCGCGGCAAGTTGGTCGCTTCCGCCCTGGGGAACAGCGTCCTGATCTGGGATCTGAACCGAATCCGCAACGAGCTTCGTCGTTTCGGCCTCGATGACGGCCTGGACGGACTCTGGCCTGGACCCGATTCGGCCGAAAAGCCCTGATGCCCGAAGAGAAAGAGGGTCCACGGACAATTCCGGCGTTTCGGGCGCCCCCCCGTGCGGAACGCCCCTCCCGTTCCCTCCGGCTTCATCCTCCGAACCCATCCCCCTCCCCGAGCCGGGCCCCGACCGCACGATCGCCGCGCCTGTTGACACGAACGTAATATTGAGGGCACAATATGCGGCTTTCGCTATGCAAGAGGAATCCTGATGGCACGAATCGTCATTGTTGGTCTTCTGGCGCTCGTTCTTCTCGTCGGCCTCGGGGCCGGATACTTTCTTCTCCGTTTTCCCGACGTCGCACCGGCCCCGGATATCCAGGTTGCGGCGACGCCGGAACGACTCGTTCGCGGGGCTTATCTCGCCAACCACGTCGCGCTCTGCACCGACTGCCACGCGCACCGGGACTGGGAGCAGTTCGCCGGACCGATCGTGCCCGGAACCGAGGGCGCGGGGGGAGAGCGGTTCGACGAAGCCATGGGTTTCCCCGGAGAGATCCATTCGCCCAACATCACCCCGGCGGCGCTCGGCCACTGGAGCGACGGCGAGATCATTCGCGCAATCACCAGCGGAGTATCCCGCGACGGACAGGCCCTCTTCCCGGTCATGCCCTATCCGTCCTACCGCGTGATGACCGAAGAGGACGTGTATTCCATAGTGACCTACCTCCGCACCCTGCCGTCCGTCGAGCAGTCCGTCCCCGAAAGAAGGCTTCATTTTCCCGTCAACCTTCTGGTTCGGACGATGCCCGCCGAATGGACGCCCTCGAATCCGGTTTCTCCGTCCGAAAAGCTGGCTTACGGCCGGTACCTGACTACGATCGCGGAATGCGCGTTCTGCCACACCCCCATGGAGAACGGACGACGCGTCGAGGGCATGGACCTGGCGGGAGGCTTCGAGTTTCAGATGCCCTCCGGGCTGGTGCGTTCGCCCAATCTGACCCCGGACGTCGAGACCGGAATCGGAACCTGGACGGAGGAGGCCTTTATCGCCCGCTTCAAGCTTCACGACGGTCCCGACGGGCACCGACTCACCGCCGAAGAGGCCGGCTTCAACACCCCCATGCCGTGGATCCAGTACGGGGGCATGACGGAAGAGGATCTGAGTTCGATTTTCACCTATTTGCGGTCCCTCAATCCGATCCGCAACCGGGTGATCACCGTGGAGTGAGTGTGTGTCCATGAGCGTCCGGAAGCGGGGAGCGACCGAAAGTATGAGACGGGGTTCCGGGTTCCGGGGACTGGGGACTGTCGCCCCGACTCCTCTTCCCGTAGGCTCGGGCTGGCCGATTCGCGTCTTCGGTCTTCCTGTGGGGTCCCGGCCGTGAGTTCTCCGGTAGTCGACCTCGAGCCGCGAGCGGATCTCGCGGGTTCCGACGCATCTCGCTGTATGATTGGTTGGCGGCTCCTTTCCAGCCGCATTCATCCTTGGAGGCGACGCGATGGCCCATCTTTGGCATGGAATCGGGAGCGGTGTGAATCCTCCGCTGGACATCAACGTTCTGATCGAGATTCCCAAAGGCTCGAAATGTAAGTACGAACTGGACAAGGTGGCGGGGATCATCCGCGTGGACCGCATAATCGCCAGCGCCGTCTACTACCCCGGCAATTACGGCTTCATCCCCCAGACCCTGGCGGAGGACGCCGATCCCCTGGACGCTCTGGTCCTTTCCCAGATCAGTTTCCACCCCGGCGTGGTCGTCCGATCCCGCCCCATCGGCGTCATGCGGATGCTGGATGGGGGCGAGGCCGACGACAAGATCCTGTGCGTTCCCCTACGAGATCCCCACTACCAACAGATCAAGAGCGGCGACGATCTATCGGTCAATCTCCTCCAGGAGATCCAGGAATTCTTCCGCGTGTACAAGAACCTGGAAGAGAAGGATGTCGTCATCAAGGGATTCGATTCGCTCGAGCTGGCGGTCAGCCTCGTCGAGGACTCCATCGAACGGTACCGCCGAAAGTACCTCGACGCATGAGGAACAGCGGGAGTTGGCGGCCCGCCCCGGGGGGCTTCCATTTCCTTCCGCGGCGGGTAGAATAGTGGAACGAACATCGCTTCCCCACGCGACCGGGGGAGGCTGCCTGCAACGGGACCCGAAAAGAACGTGAGGTGGCAATTGGAAGAGCGCGCGACCGGGCCCTTCGGGGCCGCCATCCTTCTTCTCTCTCTGTCCCTGGTGACGTGGGGATGCGTGGCGGGCGGCGATACACGGACCCCCCGGGACCGTTTTGGCCTGTCCGTCTTCGGAGACACCCTGTCGATGGGTCAGCGTCCTTTCGTCCTCCGGGCCGTCGAGAAGCCGGAGTTGGGTGATCCCGGGATGTCTCTGGAGGAGAGGATCCGAATTCTGAACTCTTCGGCCGCGGTCGGCTTGAACGGGATTGTGGTTCCCCTCGATGCGGGAATGTGCGCCCCGGGGCCGATCGATCCCGATTGGCTGAGAGGTTTCAGCGACCTCACCGAGGAGACCCGCCGCCGGGAGATGTGCGTGATCCTACGCATGGACCCCTCCTGCCCCACGCCCGAGGCCTTTGGCCCGGGCGAGGTCTCCGCGGCCGCGGCGGCTCTGGCGGAGAGCTGGGACGTCCTCTTCTGGTTCCCCCAACCGGAGCCCCAACCGTATCTGGAGGCCTTTCATCGGCGGACGGATCGGTTTGTTTCGGCCGCGGCGGGTCCGGAAGCGTCCATCCTCGTCACCGAAGGCCCCGCCGATCCCGGCGAATCGCGGCCGGTACTGCTCGCCGGCGGGACTCTGGAAGGCGGCGGGGCCTCCGTTCACCGGATCCTCCCCGACCGAACCGGGACCGACCGCAAAGGCGGCCTTCCAGCCGTGGATCCGCTTCCTCTTCGCGACGCCGCGGCTGATCTCCTGAGTCCCGAGGAGATCCCGGACGGCTTCGTCCCCCTGTTCGACGGCCGGTCACTCACCGGGTGGACCGTGACCCGGGATCCCGACGGATGGGCCGTCGAGGGGGGCGAGATCGTCTGGAAACGACGAGGCGGCGGTTACGTCCGGTCCGTCGGGAGGTTCGGTGATTTCGTCCTGCGCCTCGAGTGGCGAATCGTACGGGGGGGCAACAGCGGGGTCTTCATCCGCTCGCCGAAGGTCGGACGAGCCTCTCGGATCGGCATGGAGATTCAGATCCTCGGCGATTCGGGCAACCCACCCCATAAGCACGGCACCGGCTCCGTTTACGACGTGCTCGCCCCGCGGGTCAACGCGGCCCTCCCCGAGGGAGAATGGAATCGGATGGAAATCCGATGCCGCGGCCCGGAGTTGAAGGTCTGGCTGAACGACCAACTCATCCAGGACGTCGACCTCGACGCCGATCCGGAACTGCGGCCCCGCCTCCGGAAGGGCTTCATCGCGCTGCAGGATCACGGCCACTCCGTCGCTTTCCGGAACATCCGGATCAAGCCGTTGGACGGGATGCCGGGACAGTAGCGGTCGCACCCCTGAGCCCCGGAGCGGCGCCTCGGATACCATCGCCGCATCGTGCTTCGATGCAGAACATGCTCGAACGCCTTGCCCCTTCCGGGTTCCGGCTTCGACTTCCGAGACAAGCAAGGATGCTTATCCCACCCTGGCTCGCCGTGGGATAACCCTCCAGGTTGTCTCGTGGGAAAGCCACGGCCGGGTTCCGCCCACGATTCGGGCGACAGTCCCGCGAACTCCGGCGCCCTCGCTCTGAGCGCGGTTCGACACCCGGCGGGCGGGCGGGAGATCTGGAATGAGACCCGGGGGGGAGACGTCGGGGCCCGCTCCGGGAAACACCTACCGGTGGATGAGCATCCTGCAGTCCATCCCCGCCACATCGGCCTCCCGAAAGGGCGAGACCAGGAGATCGCGCAGCGTCCAGCGGGAGAGCGTCGAAGTGATGGCCTCGTGCAACTCCGCCATAACCTTGTGGTAACCGCATACCGGAGTCCCCGGCGCCGGCTCCCGACAGTAGTTGGCGGTCAACAGACCTTGGCAGGCCTCGACAACGTCCAACACGGTGATCTGAGCCGGCGGTCTGGCGAGCAGCAACCCCCCGCTCGCCCCGCGCAGCGAACGCAACAGTCCGGCCTTCACCAGCATGTTGGCCGTCTTGGCCAGGTAGGACGGGGAGCAGCGTAGCGCCCGGGCCATCCGTCGCGGCGGCAACGGCTGTTCCGATTCGTGCAGGGCGAGGTAGAGAATCGTCTTGATACCCAACTCCGAAGTCCGTGTCAGCATGTCCACCTGGGGATATATCACAAGCTGGCGACCCGGGGCCTGAGGACGACGCGCCCGGTCGGGCAGCGAGTCCCTCAAACCTCCCTTATCCGGTGGGGAAGCCGTGCTGGCGCCGGTGGTGCCCCCCGTCGAAGGCCTGGGTGGACTTGAATCGCTCGAAACGGCCGTCGCCGGCGAAGGGCCGGGCCCGCGCCAGCAGCGCGGCCGCCTCCGACTCCTCCAGGGGCTTGAACTCCCGGGCCAACGCAATCGCCCTATCAATCGGAAGAGCGTCGTGTAGGGAAAGAGTGTA
>CAYRCA010000239.1:0-6750 GCA_964422565.1 uncultured Acidobacteriota bacterium
CGAGTTCGCCGAGATGCGCTACTCGATTCTGGACATTCTGCGGGAATTGACCGCGATCATGCCGAACCGCACGGAAATCGCCGTCACGCAACTCGCCGTCGAAATCATCGCCGTCATCTTTCTGATTCGCGCGACCCTGCGGGCCGGACTTCCCTCGTCGCCCGCCGGGGGACGCGTCGCGGGCGGCGTCCTGGTGGCGGGTTTCGTTGCGGTATTCCTGATCATGACCTACGGCGCGTTTCTCCAAATGGCTGCCTTCGGCCGGCCGGTGATGCGGGTGGCCGAGACCTACCTGGCGGAGGGGCTCGAGGCCACCGGCGCCGTCAACCTGGTGACTTCGGTCATTCTGGATTACCGCGCCTACGACACGCTGGGCGAGACGACGGTTCTTTTCGCCGCCGTCGTTGGCGTGATCACCGTGATGCGCCGCATCGGCAGGAAAACGACGGACGAAGCGGAAGGACGCTGAAATGGACGTGATTCGGCCCGCGGGAATGACCCTGATCGTCAAGACGGTGACCCGCCTGACGGTGGGTTTGATCCTGCTTTACGGGATCTACATCATGGCCCACGGGCATCTGAGCCACGGCGGAGGGTTCGTGGGAGGCATCATCATCGCCCTCTCCTTCGTCCACCTCATGCTCGCCTTCGGCCGGGAGGAAACCCTCGACTCGATCCCCGTGCCGGTGGTGCACTTCCTCCTCGGATTGGGCGGCGTGCTCTTCCTCGCCGTCGCCCTGGCGGGGCTTCTGGGCGGGGTCTTCTTCCTGAACCTCCTGCCCAAGGGAGAGCCTTTCACCCTGGTCAGCGCCGGGACGATTCCTCTCTCCAATCTGGCCATCCTGCTGAAGGTGGGCGCCGGGCTGTTCGCGATTTTTCTGGCGATCGTCTTCTTCAAGTTCGAGTGGGAGGAGAAGCCATGAAGGAGTACATGCTCTGCATGATCCTGTTCAGCATCGGCCTGTACGGGATTCTGGCCAAGCGCAACCTCATCAAGATCATCGTTGGGGTCGTCATCGCCGAATCGGCCGTTAACCTGTTCTTCATCATGACCGCATACCGGTTCGGAGGTCATCCGCCGATCCTCTCGGAGCCGGGACCGCCGATGCTGATGGTCGATCCGGTGCCCCACGCCCTGGTTCTCACGACTATCGTCATCGGCCTGGCCACAACGGCCCTGCTGATCGCTCTTGCCATGCGGGCCTATCACCGGTACGGCACCTACGACGTCGACCGGATTCGGGAGTTGAAGGGGTAGAAACATGTCGGTCATCGTTCCCCTCTCGGTAGCCGTTCCGCTTCTGGGCGCGTTCCTGACGGTCCTTCTGGCCCGACGATCCCAGCGGCTCGCCGGGGTCCTGGCGACCCTGTGCACGTCCGTCCTTCTGCTGCTGTCCTTGGGGGCCGTCCACCTGGTTCGGGCCGACGGAACGCAGGTCTACGCGGTGGGCGGATGGCCGCCCCCGTTCGGGATCTCCATGGTCCTGGACGGCTTGAGCGCCTTCATGCTGGTCACGGTCAACCTCATCGCGTTCGTCTGCGTCCTGTTTTCTCTGGACTACATCCGGCGCTACACCGGCGGCTGGCAGTTCTATTCGCTTTTCCTGCTGATGCTGACCGGAATGAACGGTGTCACGGTCACCGGCGATCTCTTCAACCTGTTCGTCTACCTGGAGTTGGCCGCCGTGGCCAGTTACGCGCTCGTCGCATTCGGCACCGAGAAACACGAAATTGAGGCCGCGTTCAAGTACGCCGTTATGGGCACGGTGGGGTCGCTCTTCGTCCTCATGGGAATCATCTGGCTCTACGCCCAGGCGTCCACCCTCAACATGGCGGATCTTGCCATTCTGCTGGAGGGAGCGCGGGACTCCCAGCTGGTCCTGCTGGTGGCGGCGCTGTTTCTGGTGGGCTTCGGGCTCAAGTCCGCGCTGGTCCCCTTCCACGCATGGCTCCCCGACGCCCACCCCTCGGCGCCGGCGCCCATCTCGGCAATGCTGTCCGGCGTCCTGATCAAAGCGCTCGGGCTGTACGCCCTGTTTCGGGTATTCTTCTCCGTCCTGGGCATGACCGAGCAGTTCTCGCTGATCCTGGTCAGCCTCGGTGTGGTGTCCATGCTGGTTGGAGTGGTCCTGGCGGTGGGTCAATGGGACCTGAAGCGGCTCCTCGCCTACCACTCTATCAGCCAAGTCGGCTACATCGTCCTCGGTGTGGGGCTGGGGACGCCCCTGGGTCTGGCGGCGGGGCTGTTCCACCTGTTCAACCACTCGGTGTTCAAGGCCCTGCTGTTTCTCGACTCGGGCAGCGTGGAATACGCCACCGGAACCCGCGATCTGCGCCGCATGGGAGGTCTGGGACGCAGGTTGCCCGTAACCGGAGGAACCACGCTGATCGCTTCCATGTCGATCTCGGGCATCCCCCCCTTCAACGGGTTCTGGAGCAAGCTGCTCATCATCGTCGCGGCCGTCCAGGCCGGCTGGTACTGGGCGGCCCTGGCGGCGGTGGTCGGCAGTCTTCTCACGCTGGCCTCCTTCACGAAAGTGATGAAGTACGCCTTTCAAGGTTCGCCGTCGAGGGACTGGGAGAGCGTCGTGGAGCCGCCCCGGCTGATGAGGGCGGCCCTCGTGACTTTGGCCGTCATTTGTGTAGCCGGGGGCCTCCTGCTCGTGCCTCCCGCGCG
This sequence comes from uncultured Acidobacteriota bacterium, assembly GCA_964422565.1. Lineage (GTDB taxonomy): Bacteria > Acidobacteriota > UBA6911 > RPQK01 > JAPXNP01 > CAYRCA01. Next base: position 2,678 of record CAYRCA010000239.1, read on the forward strand.
GGACGCCTTCCTGACGCCGGCCGCCGAGTCGCTGTCGGCCGGCACCGAGGGCGCGCGGGAGATCCTCGCGAGGTATTCGAAATGAGAAGTCGCCTGATTTTCTTTCCCGTGGCTCTTGTCGTCTGGCTGGCGTTGAGCTGGCCTCCCAGCCTGCAAATCGCGGTTGCCGGGGTGCTGGTTTCCCTGCTGGTGTCCTACCTGGCCGGGCACTTCTTCGTGGGCCGGCATCACCTGCTGGGCGAGCCGAGCCGCCACTGGCATTTCCTGGTCCTCTACCTTCCCCTGTTCCTCTGGGAGGTGTTCAAGGCCAACCTGGACGTAGCTTACCGCGTGTCCCGTCCCCGGATGCCCATCCGGCCGGGGATCGTTCGGGTGAAAACAACTCTGGTTTCGGACATCGCCCTGACGTTTCTGGCCAACTCCATCACCCTCACACCCGGGACGCTGACGGTGGATGTGGATCGGGAGGCCGGCGTCCTCTACGTGCACTGGATCGACGTAAAGACCGAGAACGTGAATGAAGCCACCCGGATGATCGTCCGGCGATTCGAACCCATCCTCCGCAGGATTTTTGAAGAAGGACCGAAATCATGAAGCCGATCCTCAGCTGGCTGGTGGGAGCCGTGATTCTCCTCGGTCTCGTCGCGGCGGCCCTATACAGCCCCTTGACGCTCGAGGGCTATCGGGATCTGCCCCTGTCGGGCCTGCTATTCCGGACGATAACGTTGCTCCTCCTGGCTTCCCTGCTCTGCCTCATCCGCGTGGGGTTTGGGCCGACCGCCGCCGATCGGATCGTCGCCATCGACATTCTGGGAATTCTGATCGTGGGGCTGTGCGCCGTGCTGACGCTGGCCACCGGCCAATCCTGGTACTTGGATATCGGCATCGTCTGGGCCCTGCAGAGCTTCATCGGCTCGCTTGCCCTGGCGAAGCGCCTGGAGGGGAGAGCCTACGATGACTAGTCTGGGATTGATCTGCATCGCCTTGGGTCTGGCCTTCAACCTCTTCGGATGCCTGGGCCTGGTCCGCCTGCCGGACGTCTACAACCGCCTGCAGGCCGCCACGAAGTGCGTCACTCTGGGGACATGCAGCGTCCTTTTCGGCGTCCTGCTGATGACCGGTGTCTCCGCCACCGGCCTGAAATGCCTGTTGACGATATTGTTTCTGCTGCTAACAGCACCGGTCGCGGCCCACGCCATCTCCCGGGCCGGCCGTCGCGGCGGAGTCCCTCTCGCCCCTGGAAGCGTGTGCGACGCCTATCCGTTTCCCGGCCGTTCGGAGGGCGGCCGGAGTTCGGGAGGCGTCCCCGCAACGAACGTCGATCGTGTCGAGGCCCGACCGGAAGGGGCTCCGAAATGAAATACCCGAAAGTAAGAGAGATCGTCGAAGCGGCGCGCGCCATCGTCAGGGGTCCCTACACCGATCCGTTCCCCGCAAAACCCCACGAGCCCCACCCGGCGTTTCGCGGGCAGCCCCGTTTCGATCCCGAGTTCTGCCTCGGTTGCCTGGCCTGCGAGGCGGTCTGTCCGGCGGCCGCCATCGCCCACGAGGACCGTCTCGACGGACCGGGCCCGCCGCACCGAATCATGTATCACTACACCGACTCGTGCATCTTCTGCGGACAGTGCGAAGACGCCTGCATCAACGACCACCGGGGTATCCGACTGTCCCGAGATTGGGAACTCTCGTTCTTCGACCGCAGGGAGTCCTTCGAGACCATCGAAAAGCCGCTCCAACTCTGCGAGGCCTGCGGCGAGACGATCGCCTGCGTCGACCACCTGCTCTGGATCGCCCACCGCCTGTCGGCTCGGAGCTTCTCGAGCCCGACCCTATACCTGACCCTGTTACGCCGTCTGGGAGCAGCAGACGACAATCTGGCGAGTCCGGCTCGGGAGGATTTCCGTTCGGACCGCTTCAAGATTCTGTGCGCGCGATGCCGACGCCAGACCTCGGTGGCCGAGGGGCAAAGCTGAGTTGCGGGGAACTTGGTTTCGGGTTCTGGCTTCCAGGCACTGGGGACTGGGGCTGCCGAGGACTGAACGCGCGAAGGTTGAAGGGGTTGAAGGTTGAGGCGGAAAACTGGCGGCGTGCGCTCCGACGGGTCCTACCCGTTGATTGCTCCCTCATGATGGGTGGCCTGCTGATTGCTGATTGCTGCTGAAAGCTGCCGGCGGGCCGCCGGCGGTACAACCGACCGCCGACGGGGTTGGCGTTTGGTTTGGAGATGATTGGAGGGACAAGCGGCATGAGCGACGGACTCGACCTGGAACTCGGCCACCTCCTTCGGGGTAAGGTCGCGCTGGTGGGAATCGGCAACCCACTGCGCGGCGACGACGGCTTCGGTCCGGGGCTGGCGGATCGGCTCGTCGCCCGATGGGCCTCCGGGCACCCCTCCATCCTCTGCGTCAACGCTGGACCCACGCCCGAGAACTACGTCTCCACGATCGAGCGTCACCATCCCGGCGCGGTCCTCCTGGTCGACTGCGTCGATCTCGGCAAGGCACCGGGTGAAAAACGACTGCTGGCCCCAACGGAGTTGAGCGCCGCGGACGCGTCCACCCACGGATTCCCCCTCGTCCTGTTGATGGAGGAGCTCGAACGGCGCACCGGCGCGGCGGTGCGCCTCCTGGGAGTTCAGCCCGCAAAGCTCGCGATGGGAGAGGGGATTTCGCCGGCCGTTCGCCGCGCTCTGCGGAAGCTCGAAGGCCTGCTGCTCGAAATCCTGGGATGAGGGGGAAAGCCGAGCCCGACGGGAGTTCCCTCAACGCCGGTCCGGGGGGGTGGCGCGTCGACGCCTCCGGAGTGCTGAAACTTCGAAACCGGCTCCTTGGGGCGCCATCCCGGAGGAACCCATCACTCCGCGCGGATTTCGAGAATCGGGGAACGCGTCACCGCCGAGGCCGCCGTTGTGAAACCTTTGAGGTCACTTCAGATCGTATCCACCCAACGTAAACCCCTTCTCGCCGCCTGCTGTTTGCCCGTTTGACTCTTGGTCGATCTTGTCCGGAATCCTCGCCCCCGAGTTCGCCCCGACTTGCGCGCGAACGACGGTTTGGGCCACACTCCAAAGGGTTGACACCGCGGTCCGGCTGGGCGGTATCGCGATTCCGACGACATCTCCATGGCCATGCGAACCCAAGCCCCCACAACGCCACCGGAAGGTCGCTTCCGCCGCCGGATCGGCCGACCACCCCTGGCCCTGCAGGCGGCCGCGCTAGTAATCGCGTCCATTGCCCTGACTCCGGTCGCCTATCTGGCGTTGCGGGTCCTGGATTCGGGAGTCGAGGCGTGGGAACTGCTCCTGGGGCCCCGCACCCTGCAGATCGTCGGTCGAAGCGCCGGACTGGCCCTCACGGTGACGGCCGGTGCGCTGTTCCTGGGCATCCTGGCCGCCTGGCTCGTTACCCGCACCGATCTGCCCGGCCGGCGTTTATGGACGATGCTGCTGAGCCTGCCGCTCGCCATGCCCTCCTACGTGGGCGCCTTCGCCTGGGTTGCCGCCCTCGGTCCCGGCGGCCTCTTGCAGGCGGGCCTACCCGAGGCTCTGCGCCTCGATCCCTGGCCCGAGATCTACGGATTCTGGGGCGCCTGGTCGCTTCTCACGCTGCTGACCTACCCCTACGTGATGCTCACGGCGCGCTCGACCCTGCTCCGCCAGGACCCCGCGCTGGAGGATGCCTCCCGAAGTCTGGGTCGCGGCGAGTGGGCCACTTTTGTCCGCGTCACCTTCCCGCAGCTTCGGCCGGCGTTGGGCGCGGGGGCTCTGTTGGTGGTCCTCTATACGCTGAGCGACTTCGGCGCGGTGTCCCTCTTGCACTTCGAGACTTTCACCTGGGCCATCTACAATCAATACCGGGGCGCATTCGATCGAACCCTGGCCGCTCTTCTGTCCCTGGTCTTGGTCGCCGCCACCCTTCTGATTCTGACGGCCGAATCCGCACTCCGCGGCAAGGCGCATACCCAGCGCGCCCGCGCCGGACTGGCCCGCAGAACGGTGCGCCTGGGTTCCTGGTCGGTCCCCGCCCTGCTCGCCTGCGCCAAATCGGAAGAGCACACATCTGAACTCCAGTCAG
>CAYRCA010000240.1:0-6684 GCA_964422565.1 uncultured Acidobacteriota bacterium
CCCATCCGCCAGAGATTCGAGGTCGAAGAGATCCCTCCCCCCCCGAGCCTGAGGTAGAAAGGAGCGGGTCCCGTCCCGAAAGGGGTGGATGAAAGGCTTCCGGCATCGTGCCCCCGGGGGATCGACGGGACGCGCGGCTATTTCTCCCGGTTGATGATCAGATCGGGCAGTTCGAGGAGGGCTTCCCGATACGGAGATTCCGGGAGGTCCACGAGGGCTTCGCGCGCCTCATCCGCGTACTGGATGGCTAGATCGCGTAGATCGTCCAGGGTGCCGTAGCGACAGACCAAGTCGATGATCTCCCCCTTGTTCTCGGGGGTGAACTCTCCCGTCTGGACCACCGACTCGACAAAGCTGCGGTCCGAAGCCCGGGCTTTCTTGAGCAGCATAATGATGGGAAGAGTCACATTACCCTCCTCCAGGTCCTTGAGGACGGGCTTTCCGAGAATCGTCTCGTCCGACGTGTAGTCGAGCAGGTCGTCCGTCAACTGAAAAGCCATCCCCAGGGAACGCCCGAAGCGGGCCAGCCGATCCTCCAGGTTCGAGGCGGCCAGAATCGCACCCAGTCGGCTGCAGCCTGAAAACAGATGGGCGGTCTTGTGCCAGCAGATCGCCAGGTAGTCGTCGACTGAAACATCCAAACGGTGGTTTCGCTCCAGTTGAAGCAATTCCCCCTCGACCATCTTTCGAGTGATGTCGATGAGGATGTCGAGAATGCGAAAGTTCCGCTCCTTGAGCGCGATCCAGAAGGCCGTCATATACAGCCAGTCGCCGAAGAGAACGGTCACCTCGTTGCCCCACCTGGCGTTGATGGAGGTCCGGCCGCGGCGCACGGACGCATTGTCGATGATGTCGTCATGGACCAAAGTGGCCACGTGGATCAACTCCACCACGACGCCCAGTTGAAGGGAGGATTCGGCCGGTGCGCCGCAAAGCTTCGAGGATAGAAGCAGCAACGCGGGACGCAAACGTTTCCCCCCGCTTTCGTGCAGGTATCGGTTGATCTCGTCCACCAAGGGCAGGCTCGAGGTCGCCTCCGACTTGAGGCGGATCTCCACCTCGCAAAGCTCCTCCTCGACGAGGCGGAAGATGTGAGTTGAGTCGGGAGAGGCTCTGGAAACCGTTCTCATGTAAGCCTTGCGGGATAGTATACCAACTGGGGAACCATTGGAAGGGTCCGAAAGCCGGACTAGCCGGACCGGAACGACCTCAGGGGATCTCGTCTGCCCTCCATTCCGAGTGTCCCTCGAGTCCGAACAGCACGGCGAAATTGGTCCGGGTCAAGGCGGCGATCCGCGAGACGGTCCGCCTCTTCCGCCGAGCCACCTCCTCCGCCACGTAGCCGACAAAGGCCGGTTCATTCCTCTTGCCCCGCATCGGCGCGGGCGCCAGGTAGGGAGAGTCGGTCTCCACCAGGAGGCGGTCGTCCGGAACCCGGTCCAGGGCCGCCCGAACCTCGTCCGCCTTCTTAAAGGTCAGAATCCCCCCAAAGGAAACGTGGAAGCCGAGGGAGACACCCGATTCCGCGAAGCCCGGGGTACCCGAGAAACAGTGCAGGACGCCGGGGGACGCTAGGCCACCCGGCCCGATCTCCTCGCGGAGGACGCGAAGGGTATCCTCCTCGGCGGCGCGGGTGTGAACGATGATTGGTTTGCCGAACCGCCTCGCCAGATGGATCTGGCGCCGGAAGGCTTCCCGCTGGGCCTCGCGGGGACTGTTGTCGTAGTGGTAGTCGAGGCCGATCTCGCCCAACGCCAGTACGTCCGGGTGCTTCAACAGGTCGATCAGCTCCTCCTCGAGTCGGTCGCTCATCAAGCGGGCGTCGTGAGGGTGGATCCCGAAGGACGCGAAGACCCCGCGAAAGGAATCCAGAATCCGGAGAACGCTTCCCGCGGTCTCCCGCTCCGGCCCCAGACAGCCGACGGTCAGGATCGTCTCGACCTCGGCGCTCTGGGCGCGGGCGATCACCTGCGGCAGGTCCTCGCGAAACTGCGGGGCGTCCAGGTGGGCGTGGGAGTCGACCAGCTTCATCGGAGTCGGGCGCCGAGGGACACCGCCTCGTTGAAGGTGGCCAGCACGGGCCGCCCCTCGTCGGAGGCCGCCACGATCATGCCGTTGGACTCGACTCCCATCAGGGTGACCGGCTTAAGGTTCGTCACCACCGCGACCAGTAGCCCGACCAGGCTGTCCGGATCGTAGGCTTCCCCGACCCCCGCAACCACCTGTCGCTTCTCCGCTCCCATGTCGACCCGAAGCTTGAGGAGCTTGGCGGACTTGGCGATTCGCTCCGCCGAGACGATTCTTCCCACCCGCATCTCGACCTTGGCGAAATCCTCAATGGAGATTCGCTCCGACTCCTCCGCGAAACGATTTCCGCCGGTCGCCGCCCGCTCCGTTGTCGTCCGACCGGACAGCGTGCCCGGGTCGACCCGACGGTAAATCGCCTCCACCTTTCCGATCCGCGTCTCCGCCCGCAGCCCACCCCACCGAAGGGAATCCAACCCCAGCTTGTCCGGAGGCGTCTCGATCCCCAACTGACGCAGAATCGCGGCCGAACCCTCCGGCACGACGGGCGAGAGCAGGAGAGCGATGATCCGAAGGGTCTCGGCGGAATTGTAGAGGACGCTCCCCAACCGGCCGCGCCGGGCAGGATTCCCGGCCAACGTCCAGGGTTCGGTAGCGGCGATGTATCGGTTGGCGGCCGAAACCAACTCCCAGACATTCTCCAAGGCCTTGTTGATTTGCAGACGGTCGAAATTCTCCCGGTACAGGTCCACGGTTTCCCGCGAAAACCGGATCAGCGCCTCATCGCCTCCCTCGAGGTCAACGGGTTCGGGAACCGCGGAATCGAAGTAGTTTTCGATCATCTTGAGCGTGCGGTTGGCCAGATTTCCCACATCGTTGGCGAGATCGCTGTTCACCCGTTTGGCGAGAGCCTCGTAGGAGAAGTCGCCGTCCCCTCCAACGGGAATCGACCGCAGAAGAAAATACTTGATATAGTCGGCCGGCAACTTGGCCGTCAGTTCTCCAGCCGTCACAACGTTGCCCCGCGACTTGGACATCTTTTCTCCGTCTACGGTCCACCAGCCGTTCACCAGGACGCGGCGGGGCGGCTCCAACCCGGCCGCCATGAGAAACGCGGGCCAATAAACCGCGTGAAACCGGAGGATGTCCTTACCGATCAGCTGGACATCGACGGGCCAGCGAGAAGCGAAGGCCTTCTCATCGGAGGCGAAACCGATCCCCGATAGATACCCCGTCAGGGCGTCGAACCAGACATAGAAAATGTGCTTCGGATCCTCCGGCATGGGGATACCCCAGCCAAAGGAGGTCCGGCTGATGCTGATGTCCCTCAGCCCACCCTTGACGAAGTTCACGATCTCGTTCATCCGGTTCTGGGGCGCAACGAAATCGGTGTTGCTTTCGTAGAAGTGGACGAGCTTCTCCTGGAACGAGGAGAGCTTGAAAAAGTAGCTTTCCTCGGTCATAGATTCCGTCGGTCGGCCGCAGTCCGGGCAGTTCCCCCCACCCTCCTGCACGTAGGCCTCACAGTTGACGCAATAGTCGCCGCTGTACTCACCCTGATAGATAAACCCGCGCTCCTGGATTCTGCGGGAGATCTCGCCCACCGCCAGGGCATGGCGCGGCTCGGTGGTTCGGATAAACCCGTCGAACTGCAGACCTAGACTACTCCACGCCTCTCGGAAGGAGGCCGAGAAACGGTCGGTGAGATCTCGTGGTTCCAGTCCCTGATCTTTAGCCGCCCGCTCGATCTTCAGCCCGTGCTCTTCGGTGCCCGTCAGGGCGTATACGTCGAAGCCGCACAGCCTCTTGTAGCGGGCGATCGCGTCGCCGATCACGGTCGTGTAGACGTGGCCCACATGGGGCTCTCCATTGACGCAATAGAGCGGGGTGGTCAGATAGAACTTCTGTCTCATGCCTCTTGCTCTGCGAGGTCTCTCATCACGCTCAGCCGGATCTCTCGCATCGGAAGCCCCGTCTCCCGCGCCAGTCTTCTCAGTTCCTCGTATTCGGGCGAAACCGCCGCTCCCCGCTCCCCGTAGCGGCTGACCTTACATTTCAGTCGCCCAAACCGCGTATCGAGACTCACGCTCTCGCGTTCGAGCACCCACCGATCGATCTCGGTGACTCGAAGTCCCATGGTGGTTGTTTCTCGAAAGACGAAATCAGCCAGCCTGTCGCGGTCCTCCAAGCGGCAAAGCACCGAGAGGAGTTGTCCCGGGCGGTTCTTCTTCATCTGGATGGGCGTGAAGAACACGTCCAATGCGCCCCGCTCCAAGGCCGACTCCATGAAGTAGCCGAACAACTCCGCGTCCATGTCGTCGATGTTGGCCTCCAAGAGCGCCGCCTTCTCGCCCCTGAGGTCGTGGGGCGGTAGAGCGGAGACACCGGGATCGCAGGCTCTCTCCCCGAGCATCAATCTTAGCATATTGGGTATTCCCGGGATCTCCCGGTCGCCCGCGCCGAACCCCGACTTGTCGATTTTCAAGCCGGGTGCCGATTGACTCGGATCCACCAGGGCGGTGACAACCGCGGCGCCGGTAGGCGTCGTCAACTCGGCTTCGATCCCCGAGAGCCGAACCGGAAACCCTCGCACGAGCTCCGCCGTCGCCGGAGCGGGAACCGGCCAGGTTCCGTGGGAGAAGGTCACCGTGCCGCCGCCCAGATTGAGCGGCGAGGCGTAGAATTCCCGGACCCCGAAGAACTCAAAGCCGACACAGGCCCCGACCACGTCGACGATGGAGTCCAGGGCCCCGACCTCGTGAAAATGGACGTCCTCCACAGATGTCCGATGTACGCGCGCCTCCGCCTCCGCGAGACGAGCGAAGATCGACAGGGCCCTCTTTCGTGTCTCGGGAGCCAGTCGACTATCCTCGATCAGCCGTCGAATCTGCCGCCAGGTCCGATGGTGGTGATGACCCGTCCCCGTGTTTCGGTGACCGTGTTCGTGACCCGGCACCCCGTCCTCGTGGTCGTGGTGATGATGGTCCGGCGCCGGCCCCGCTTCGAACCTCTCGGTCGACACCCGGAAGTTCACCCCCGCAAGCCCCTGCCTTTCCACGGGTTCGGCGGACAACCCGAAGCCGGTCAAATCGAGCCGGGCCAGCTCCCTTTCCAAGTGCTCGAGCGGCATCCCCAAGTCCACCAAAGCGCCCAGAATCATATCCCCCGAGACGCCGTTGAAGGCGTCGAAAAAGATCACGTTCGGCATCTTCCAAGCCTCCCCCCGGGAGTCCCATGAGTCCGCGGACGGGGCGAAACGCCGTCGCGCGTCACGTCTCCGCCATGTCTAGATTTCCGCTATCATACTCCGATATGTTTCAGGACCGCATAGAGACTATCAGAACGGGGCTGCGGGAGTTTCTGGCCCGGTTCTACGGCGTCGATCCGCCGGATCTGACCGTGGAAACGCCGCCGCGCATCGAGCTGGGCGACCTGGCGTTCACATTCCCCTTCCAGCTGGCCAAGACCCTGCGCAAGGCTCCCCACCAGATCGCGCGGGAGGTTGTCGAAAATGTCGGTCCGCTAGAGGCTGTGACCCGGCTCGAGGCGTCCGGCGGCTTCATCAACCTGTTCCTCGACCGCCGCTCCTTCTTCCGCGATCTCTACGAGGGCCTTCACCGGGCCTCTCCCGCGCCTTCGGGCGCGAAGGTGATCGTCGAGCACACCAACATCAATCCGAATAAGGCCGCCCACATCGGTCACCTGAGGAACGCCGTCCTGGGGGATACGTTCGTGCGCCTGTTGCGGAGTCAGGGCAGACGGGTGGAGGTGCAGAACTATATCGACAACACCGGCGTGCAGGTGGCCGACGTGGTGGTGGGCTTTCACTTCATCCGCGAAATGGGCCTGGCGGAGGTCAGGGCCGTTCCTGAACCCTTCGACTATTATTGCTGGGACCTCTACGCCGAGGTCTCGGACTGGTACGAGGAGGAGCGATCGCGGGTCGAGCTGCGTCACCAGGTTCTGGCCTCCGTCGAGGGGGGGCGGGATCTGTTCTTCGAACTGGCGGAGCATGTCTCGGCCCGGATCGTCCGGGCGCATCTGAGAACCATGGAGCGCATCGGGGTGCGCTACGATGTTCTGCCTCGGGAGAGCGAGATCCTTCATCTGCGCTTCTGGGAGGAGGCCTTCCGTCTGCTCAAGGAGAGGAGGGCCGTTTACTTCGCGGAGGAGGGACCGAACCAGGGCTGCTGGGTGATGCATCTGCCCGGGGAGAGCGGACAGATCGACGAGGACAAGATCATCGTCCGCAGTAACGGCACCGTCACCTACGTCGGAAAGGATATCGCATATCAGCTGTGGAAATTCGGCCTCCTGGGGCGAACCTTCCATTACCGCCCCTTTCACGAGTACGCCGACGGGCAAGTGGCCTGGGTCACGGCGATGGAGGGCCCTCCGGAGGGCGAGCCTGACTTTGGGGCGGCTGCAAAGGTCTACAACGTCATCGACGTCCGCCAATCCTACCTGCAGAGGGTTGTCGTCCAGGGACTCCGGAGCCTGGGTTACCTCAAGGAGGCCGCCGCCTCGACTCACTTCTCCTACGAAATGGTGGCCCTTTCACCCCGCTGCTGCGCCGATATGGGTATCAAGCTCTCCCCGGAGGAGCAGGCCCGCCCTCATGTCGAGGGCTCGGGACGCAGAGGGCTCGGCGTAAAGGCC
>CAYRCA010000241.1:0-3538 GCA_964422565.1 uncultured Acidobacteriota bacterium
TCAGGGGATCCGAAGGGTCGTGGGGCCTCACGGCCCCGTCTACGAGGTCACCTGGGCCCCGATCCCGGGCAAGGTCTCCCGTACCACCGTGTCGATCAACCGCCACGGCGAGGATGGCGCCTTTCTCGTCGCCCTCAAGATCCGGCGGGACAAGGAATGCCCGGTCTGCGGCGACAACCCCACTATTCGCCAACTCATCGACTACCATCAGTTCTGCGGCGTGGAGAGCGGTCCGCCTGCGGCGGACGTCCCCCAGATGTCGGCTGTGGAGCTGAAGCGGCGTCTGGATCGGGGTGAGGACCTGCTGCTTCTCGACGTGAGGAATCCCCCGGAGTACCAGATCTGCCGGATAGAGGGCGCCAAGCTCCTTCCCCTGGGAGAGCTGCTGACACAGATCCACCAGCTCGACACCTCGCGGGACATCGTCGTCCACTGCAAGTCCGGGGTTCGGAGCATGAGGGCCATCGAGCAACTCCGCGAAGCCGGCTTCCGAAAGCTGTCGAACCTGGAGGGGGGCATCCTCTCCTGGATCCGGGACGTCGATCCGACTCAACCGCCGTATTAGACCTCGAGGCGGGAGGGCGCCTCCGGACCCTCCTTCCGACCGGTCCGACAATCGGGCGGACCCCATCGGCATGGGCGGCCTTGATCTTCGACCCTCGACCTCTATCCTTGAGCCATGTCGATCGATTTCCGCCTGGCCGATTTCTTTCATCCCGTAGAGATCTGGCGACTCCGGCGGACTCTGGAACGAACCCAATGGCTCCCGGAGGAGGAGCTGCGCGCATACCAGGATGCCTGCCTGCGGAAAATTCTGGACCACGCCTTTTCTCGGGTCCCCTTTTACCGGCGGCTGGCGAGCCGATTCGGTCTTCGGCGGGGGGATTTCAAGACGGCGGAGGACCTGACTCGACTGCCCCTTCTCCGGAAGGAGACGGTGCGGCGTTTTGGAGCACTTCTGACCGCCGAGGACGCCCATCGTTTCGCCCCCCGCTGGTATGCCACCAGTGGCAGCTCCGGTCGTCCTCTTCGCTTCTGCCTCGACAAAACCTCCAATTCCTTGGAGTTCGTCTACTACTGGAGACACTGGGGCTGGGGAGGCTACCGTCTGGGCGACGCCTTCGCCGAGATCAGCAGCCACTATTTCCTCACGCGACCCCACCTGGCCGACCGGTGCGGGCACTACCAGCGCCACCTCCGGCGGCTGCTCCTGAACGGCGGCCTGATTTCCGTCGCTTCGGCGCCGGCCATGGCGGAGGCACTGAACCGCCACCGACCCCGCTTCCTCAAGGGGACGGCGTCCGCCCTCTACTTTCTCGCCCTGAGTCTAAAGGAGGCCGGGTGCGAAAGGCCGGAGTTCCGCTGTATCTTCTCCACCGGCGAGGTCCTCACCGAAATGCACCGGGAGCTGATCCGCTCGACCTTTCGGGCCCCGGTCCTGGACTCCTACGGACATATGGAGCGGACGGTGGCGGTCAGCCAGTGTCTGCGGGGCGGCTACCACATCAACAGCGATTACGGGCTTCTTCAGGTGGAGGATCGACGGCCCGACGGCGAGGGCGGTTGCCTGGGCAGGGTCGTGGGAACCTCCCTGTACAATCGCGCCATGCCCTTGATTCGATACGATGTTGGAGATGAGATCGAGCTCTCCGAGAAGGCGGAACCCTGTGCATGCGGGAGGAAGCTGCCGCTGGTGCGCGCCATCCACGGTCGCGGGGAGGACACCATCATCACTCCCGACGGACGGTTCGTGACGACGCTGTTTCTCGTCAACGAACTCGTTCCCGGGGTCCGCTTCGTTCAGTTCGTGCAGACGGGTCCGGACCTGATCGAGATCAATTTGGTTCCGGCCGAAGACTGGAGCGACCGTTCCCGAGAGGAAATCCTCGCCTACACGGCACGGATGGCGGGACCCGAGATGAGGCTCCAGCTAAGTCTTGTAGCTTGGGGCGATCTGGCCGAAGACGCCTCGGGGAAGGTCCGGGTGACCATCGGGCTGGGGTGAAACCCGCGTCCCGCCCCAGGGTGTCCAGCGCAGGCCGCGCCGTCGCCTGAAGGCGCCCCCCCGCCCCTGTCGACTCTCCGTCCGGGAACCGCCACGCCGAGATTTGACAAGCGGCGTCCGGATCATCAAGATGGCGCGTGAACGAGTCGGACGGGCTGTTTCGCCCACTTCTCGAAGCTACAACCGAAAAGCGCGGAGGCACGGATTGGGGACGGATCTACACATTCTGGGAGGCGGCCCGGCCGGTCTCGCCGTCGCCTATTACGCCAACCGCGCCGGCCGCTCCTTCTCGCTCTTCGAGAGGGCCAACACCCTGGGAGGACTGTGCCGAACCCTCTCCTGCGGTTCCCATCGCTACGACACCGGCGCCCACCGGTTCCACGACCGGGATCCGGAGATCACCCGCGACGTTCGCGCCCTGCTGGGCGACAGCCTCAAGGCGATCGACCGCCCCAGCAAGGTCCTGGTGGGAGGCCGCTTCGTCAGCTTTCCGCCAACACCCCTGGGGGCGATCTTTTCCTCGGGCTTCCGCGAGATTCACCGCATCGGCCTCGACTTGGTCAAGACTCGGCGAAATCGGGGAGAGGTCGTCTCCTTCGCCGATTTTGCCGTCCAGAGCTTCGGAAAGACCCTCGCCGAGCGGTTTCTCTTGAACTATTCGGCCAAGGTCTGGGGCCTGCCGGCGGAGCTCCTCTCGCCCGCCGTGGCCACGCGCCGCCTGGCGGGAATGAATCTGAGGACGTTGCTGGCCGAAATACTCTCGCCGCGGCGGAGAACCCACCATCTTGATGGAGCATTTCTATATCCTGAAGGTGGCTATGGAAGAATTGTTGAGGCTTTGACTCGGGCTCTTCCCCCCTCTGGTCTGCACACCGGCCGCGAGGTTACCGGTCTCTCGGTGTCGGGGAACAGGATTACGGCCGTTCGTTTCGCGGGCGGGTTCCCCAGCCAGCCCATCGACGGGCTGGTGGTGTCGACCCTTCCCTTGACCCTTCTGGCGCGCCTCCTGGGTCCGCGGGTCCTCTCGGAGGAGGTGGTGCGTTCGAGTGCGACGCTGCTGTTCCGGAGCGTGCGGCTGATTTTTCTTCGGCTGAACTGTTCCCGCTTCTCCTCCAAGGCCTCCATCTACATCCCCGACCCGGAGTACTGTATCTCCCGTCTGTCGGAACCGAAGAATCGGTGCCGAACCATGGCGCCGCCCTCGGAGACCGGACTCGTTGTCGAGGTTCCCTGTTTTTCCGACGACGCCCTGGGCCAGCTGTCCGATGGGGAGTTGAAAGAACGGGTGGTACGCGAACTTCAGGCTCTCCGCCTGCTCACCCCCGACCTGATTCTCGAGTGGCGGCATCGGCTCCTGCCCAACGCCTACCCCGTTTACTCCTTGGACTTCGCCGACAGGGTCCGGCGGATCCTGGAGGCGATGAGCGGGGTCGAGAACCTGGTGACGCTCGGCCGAAACGGGCAGTTCCACTACAGCCACCTGCACGACCAGTTGCGGTTCGCGAAGGACTTCATCCTCGCCGAGACCCTTCC
>CAYRCA010000241.1:3548-6677 GCA_964422565.1 uncultured Acidobacteriota bacterium
AATCCGGCTGGCAGCGGTATTTTTTTACCGCGGTTGGCGTAGTGGCGGCACTGGAGGCATGGTCGCCTGAGTTCGGTCCGGGAAGGCCGCCCAGAACGGCGGAGCTCAGGCGCCTTGGAGACCGAGGTACTCGGCCGTTTTCCGCGTCAGGAAGAGGACTATCCCCAGAGGGCTTCGATCGACCGTCGCGGCGGGGAGCAAGCCGGCCAGGGAGCAGACCAGCGTGCTGTAGACCACCCCCGCCGCAAACAGGCGTCGTCGGGCGTCCTCCTCCAGAGCGCCCCACACCAGGACTGGAAGCATGGGAACGAGGTAGCGCGCCGAGAAACCCGTCCCGCCCGACCAGCCGAGGAAGCTTGCGTTGAGGAGGAGGAAGGAAATCGCCGGAAGATAGAGGTCGCCTCCTCTGCGCAGTCGCCAGACCCCCCACGCCAGGAAGGGCGCGAATGGAAGCAGCCCATGGGTGGCCGAAAACAGCAGCCCCGGAAGGCCCTGCCAGCGCAACCCGAAGGGCGCCACCACGAAGGTTCGGGTCCGAAACTGGTGGGCCCCCGAGTGAAACAGGCTGAAATGATCGACATGCCGAAACAGGTACTGGATGAACAGAATGGCCGCCGCCAGAGTCAGGACGGTTGCGACCGCCAGGACCGCGGCCCGCCGGTAGTCCCTTTTCCAGACGGCGACGACGCTCAGTGTCGCCGGCACCACGGCGAAGGAATATTTCATCAGGATCCCGCCGCTGGCGAAACCGGCCTGGGCCGCCGGGTTGCGGAAGGCGAGCAGCCCGATCCATGCGGCCATCATCCAAGGCTCGGTCCAGAGATCGCGACTGTACCACCAAACCGGCGTGGAGAACGCCACCAGAAGGGGCCAACTCGAAACCTCGGGTCGGATCCGGCGGAGCCAGTGAAGGGACCAGAGCACCACTCCCATGGTCAGCCAGATACAGACGGATTCCACCCACTGCGTCCCGCGAAAGGGCCACGTGAACGCCGCCAGCAGCATGGGAAGAAAGGGGGGGTGGTACAGTAACTGACGCCCCTCCAGGTCGACGTCGACATGTCGGTCCAGGGCGATCCCCCGGTGACGCGTCCCCTGACTCCAGGCTCCCTCCCCGGCCCGGTCGTAGTTGTTCGACACATCGAAATCGCCGTCCTCGATCAGGCTGTGGACCAGGACCAGGTAGTGGGGACTGTCTCCCGAAGTGACCACGGGTCTACCCAGGTAGATGGGGCCGGCCTTCCAGTGAAACGAGGACACCACCGACTCGGGCCCGAGGGGTCCCGCCACAAATGTGGAGAGCAGCCAGATCACGGAGATCGTGAGCAGGGGACGTCGTCGCACGGGACTCGGAACCCTCATCGCACGATCCTCCACAAACCCTTCTACCCCGTCAACAGCGCCCAGCCTTTTCCACGTGTCCGGATCCCCGGCCTCTCGTCTCCAGCCGCAAAGACCACGCGACCCCCGAGCGCGACCTGTCCCCGCTTCGTCCGTCCCCGCTTCGTCCAGTCCGTCGCGGGCCGATCTTCGGGGGTTTTTCGCGGATTTCGCGTTTCGGACGCCCGCGCCTCCCCTTCCCCGAAAGGAGGCCCCGTGGCACGACGAGCGCGCGTCGGGTTTTCCGCCGAAGACCCCTTTTACCAGCCCAACCACACGTCAGGACCGCCCGAGTTCCGGAGCTGTTATTCGCCCCCGACTTTTTCTACCATATGTCCCTCGTGGAACCCCGCCGACGTGTCTTGCGGCCTTGGTTCCCGATCATGATCAGAGAGCCATGACGTCACTGTATGGCGGTGAAGCACCTGGGCAGGCCTCGGGAGTTCCCCACTGGCATGGTCTCGCTCGCCCGCTCGGCTGGGGCTCCCCTGCTCCCCCTCTTCTGCCTTCCGAGTCCGGAAGGGGGCTTTCAAGTCATCATCGAGCGGCCTGTCCGGCTGCTTAGGACGGGCGACCGCGACCGGGATCTTCGGGATAGCCTCCAGGATTTCGCCGCTCTGTTCGAGACCCACATCGCCCGTCATCCCGGGTGGTACCGCCTCTGGAGCGGAGCCGCCGGGGAGCGGACGGATTCCCCGGCCGGCCGTTCCGATGCCGCCCCGGATCAGGGGCGTTCCGCCGATCCGTCACGGCTCGGCTCCTGAAACACCTCCCCGTCCTCGAGGCAAAGCGCCGTGAGAGCCCCCCCGTACACGCATCCGCTGTCCAGACAGACGGCCCGACCGGATCGGTGATAGCCGAGTTGGGCCCAGTGGCCGAAGAGCAGCGTGCGCCGACTCCGGATGAACGGAGGGTAGACGAACCAGGGAAGGCAGCCCACCGGAGCATTCCCGGGGGGACCGGTGTAATCCAGCACCGGCTCCGCCGCAGAGCGGCAGCAGCGCACGTGGGTCAGGATTCGAAGGATCCATGGAATCGCGAGGAGGTCGGACCCGCCGTCGACCCGACGACTGGAGAAGACCCCTTGCGGCTTCACCAGGACCCGGACGGGTTCCGCGCGAAGCGCCGCGGCGGCCCGCCGGGCGATCCGGCGTGCCTTCTCCAGACCCCAAACGGGCAGGATCCCCGCGTGCACCAAGACACGCGATTCCCGCGCGAACAGGAGGGGACGGGATCGCAGCCAAGCCAGGAGGCACTCCGCGTCGGACGCCCTCAGCGTTTCCTCCAGAGTGTCCCCCACCCTTGCCCCCCGAACGCCGTGGAAACGCCCCAACAGGTGAAGGTCGTGGTTGCCGAGAACCATGCGGACGCGCTTCCGGTGGGTGTGGATCCAACGCAGGGTCGCCAGCGAGTCGGGACCCCGGTTGACGGCGTCGCCGACGAGCCATAGTTCGTCGCGGGCCGGATCGAAACGGATTCGACCGAGAAGCGCCTGAAAGGTCTCGAAGCACCCGTGAATATCGCCCACCGCAAATGTCGCCACTCCGGATCAGGATACCGAATTTTCCGCTGGTTGCCGTTCCGCCCGTCCGTGTGGGTTCGCCGATGAGCCGCTATTGAAGTGGTTCGCGCACATGAGTGAAAGGGAGGAAGAGAAAATGACAACCATCGACCCACGGACTCTCGGCGCGATCGCCCGGATCCTCCGCGGCGGGCTGGCCCGGGATCCGAGAACCCGGGCGGCCCTCA
>CAYRCA010000242.1:0-6652 GCA_964422565.1 uncultured Acidobacteriota bacterium
GCTAAAGTTAACCAGCGGATCGTTCCCTTCAAGTATCGTCTTAACAACGGGGAGATCGTCGAGATTCTGACCTCCTCGGACGCCAGGCCCAGCCGCGACTGGCTCAACGTCGTCAAGACCCAGCGGGCGCGGTCGGCGATCCGTCGCTGGCTGAACCAGCGGCGCAAGGACGAATCGGGCGACCTGGGCCGAAAGCTTCTGGAGAAGGAGTTCCGCCGGCACAAGCTGACCCTGAAGAAGTACGAGGACAAACTGGACTCGACAGCCCCGTTTTTTGGGTTTGCCCGGGCCGACGAACTGATAGCCGGCGTGGGCTTGGGAAAGATCTCGGCCCGCCAGGTCCTCAATCGCCTGGAGCCCGACATGGCCGGGACGGAAGCGGGAGCGGCCACCGAATCGGCGTGGTCGTCGGTCGTGCGCAAAGTCTTTCGGCGGGGAGACTCCCCCATTCAGGTCAAGGGACACGACGACCTGCTCGTCTATCGGGCTCGTTGCTGCAATCCGATCAAGGGAGAGAATGTCGTCGGCTACATTACCGTCGGTCGCGGCATTTCGGTTCATTCTGCCGATTGCCCCAACCTGAACCATCTGCTGCTGCATTCGGAGCGGCGGGTGGAGGTCCAGTGGACCCAGGATGGAGACAGCACGCGCTACCCTGTGCGCTTGTCCATCCAGACGATGGATCGAACCGGACTTCTGGCCGACATCACGACGGCGGTCTCCGGTATCAGCGCAAACATCGTCGACGCCCGGGCCCGGGTTCTGGAGGAAAGTGGAGAGGGCTTGGTCGAAATCACTGTCGAGGTCCAAGACAGGAAACACCTGGAGAAACTGGTCAACCACCTCAGAAAGATCGGTGGCGTTCGCGATGTGGAACGCACCGTTCACTCGGCGGCGGCGGGGCGCAGTCGCGCCCCCCATGCGTAGGATCCGAGTCGTCGCCTTCGCACTTTCTTTCCCTTCCGGCGTTATTGGTTCAAGGGGAGGGTTTTTCAGGGGTGTGCTCTATACTCTAGGAAGTCCGGGAAAGGAAGATGCGATGAGTGATGTGGAGAAGAGAAAACGAGCCATCGAGATGGCTCTTGCCCAGATAGAACGCCAGTTCGGCAAGGGTTCCATCATGAAGCTGGGGGGGGACCGGGAGATGAATGTGCCCACCATCTCCTCGGGTTCGCTGGCAATGGACGCGGCCTTGGGGGTGGGGGGGTTTCCCAGAGGGCGGGTGATCGAAGTCTACGGCCCCGAGTCCAGCGGCAAGACCACGGTGGCCCTGCATGCGATAGCGGAGGCTCAGAAGGCCGGCGGGACGGCGGCCTTCATCGACGCCGAGCACGCCATGGACGCCGATTACGCCCGCAAACTCGGAGTGGACATCGACGAACTCCTGGTTTCGCAGCCCGATTCGGGCGAGCAGGCCCTCGAGATCGCCGAAGTTCTGGTGCGCAGCGGCGCCGTGGATATCCTCGTGGTCGACTCGGTGGCGGCCTTGGTGCCTCGCGCCGAGCTGGAGGGAGAGATGGGCGACTCCCATGTGGGTCTGCAGGCCCGCCTTATGTCCCAGGCCCTGCGCAAACTGACGGCGATCGTCTCCAAGTCGAAAACCTGCATGATCTTCATCAACCAGATTCGCGAGAAGATCGGCGTCATGTTCGGCAACCCCGAAACCACTACCGGCGGGAGGGCGCTGAAGTTCTACGCTTCCATCCGCCTCGAGGTGCGGCGAGTGGGCGCCATTCGGGACGGGGAAGAGAACGTCGGCAACCGGACCAAGGCCAAAGTGGTCAAGAACAAGCTGGCGCCCCCCTTCAAGGAAGCCGAGTTCGACATCGTTTTCGGAGAGGGCATCTCCCACGAGGGGGAGTTGCTCGATCTGGCGGTGAAGCACCACATCGTGGAGAAGTCGGGATCCTGGTTCTCCTATGGAAACGATCGGTTGGGGCAGGGGCGAGAGAACTCCAAGGGCTATCTCAAGGAGAATGTCGAGGCGGCCCGCGAGATCGAGGAGAAGGTCAAGGTCGCTCTGGGGATCGTCAAACCCCTGAAGAAGGTGGAGGTCGCCAACGGCTGAGTGACCCCTGTCCGGGACGACGCGGCGGCGCGGGTCGCCGCGAGAACAGGGCCGCGCGGCCCCGAGGACGGTTTGTGAACGGGCTTCGGGGGGTCGGGGCATCCCCCGCGCGCGGGATTTCGCGGGAGGCCTCCCGGGACCGGGTTCTCCGGGCGGTTTCATGGTCGGTGAGATCCAGTTGGAATACCGATTACTTTCAGCTTCCCGGACGCGCGACCTGCTGGCCGTCGCCGTGCCGGTCTATTTCCCGTCTTCGGTGCCGCGGCGGACCATTGAAATCCTCCTGTCCGGCCTGCTGGAGGACTCCAATCTTTTCTGTCGGAGAGACCGCCTGCTGACGGTCGTGGACGGCGACACGGCGGCGGAGGAGGTGCTGGGGCGTTTTGAGGGCTTGAGGATTCATCGGCTGGAGAGGAACCGTGGGAAGGCGGGCGCCGTTCTGGTCGCGCTTCGACGTCTCCTCGACACGACGGACGCCGCGTTCATCGCAACACGCGACTGCGACGGCGATCACGCCCAGGAGGATCTCCCTCGCCTGGTGGGGGTCGCCCTGGAGATGGGGCGGGCCACGGGGCGGGATCTGGTGACCGTTATCGGTTCCAGACCGTCTCTCTCCAAACCCATGGGCTGGCTGCGGGCTCGGTGGGAGCGGCTGACGAACCGGGTCTTGCTCGATCTACTGGACTTCGCGTCCGCCCTCCGGAGCCGAGTCGTCGACCGGAGGTTCTGGTCCGCCGACGAACCGGATATTCAGAGCGGATATCGGGTCTACTCCCGTCGCGCCGCCGAGCGGGTCGTGGCGTCCCTGGACCGGGTGCCCGAGGACCGGGATCTCTTGACCTTCGCCTGTGAATTCGTGCCCTTCGCCGACTTGACCATGGCCGAAGGGGTCTTCGGTCAGGTCCAGCGCCAGACCCTGGTGGAGCAGCCGGTGACCAGTTACGGGGGCGTCGATCTGGCCGCAGTCTACGCCAAGCTGCTGCTTTTTGTCGCCGAAGAATACAGTCTTTCAAGCGGAACGCTGCTGCGGTTTTTCGACAACCGTCTGGCGACGTCGCCGCTGCTCTTCACCGATCATCGGGGCGAGTTGTTGAGGGCGCGGGAGATACTGGCGCCCGGGGCGGAGCCGTTGACGTTGTCGCATCTGCTGTAAGATACGCGATGGAGGCCGGCCGGGGGAGATCCTGGTTCTCGCGTGTCGGAGCGACCGAAAGGCCCGGCTGTTCCCGAGGAGAAGAGAGGCGTTGCCGACCGTCTTGGCGGGCATCTCCGGTCGGCGGCGAAGAGAGCGGTCGTCGCCCGAGGGTTGAGGCGCCGATCCGGAGACCTCCCTTCGGTGGCGTCGTCGTGGGCGGGCGTCGGGAGTTGGTCCGGAACCCGGGGGAGGCGAATCGACCGGTCGTTTGCACCGCCTGGGACCGCATTGAGAAGGAGAATTCCCGGATGAGCTATCCGCTGGCCTTTTTATCCCTGCTCGGCCTCCTCATATCGACCTACTTCACTGCCGTCGCCTATCGTTGGGTCTCTCCCCAGACCCCTTGGGTCCCGTCCTTTTGTCGCATGGGCGAAAAGACCTGTGCCTCCATCGTGGACTCGCCCCGGGCCAGGATTCTGGGTGTGCCGAACTCGGTGCTGGGACAGTTGTTCTATCTAGCCCTTCTGGCGTCTCTGGCGTCCGGTCGTCTGTGGGTCTCTCCCTACTACCCAGGGATCCTCGCGGCCTCGGCCGCCACCGTCGCGCTGGGCCTCTTTCTGAGCTACTCGCTGCTGTTCGTCACCCGGGTCCCGTGTGTACTCTGCTTCACCTCCCACGTCCTGAATCTATGCATCTTCCTGCTACTGCTCCTCGGCTATTTGTCTCCCGAGTCATAAATGGACTTTCAGGTAGGCTTCGGCCGCCGCCTCGACCTTCGGGTGGGAAACTCGGTTTGCGGGTTCAGCTGTGGCCCTACAGACTTGGGCGCGTGGTGCTCCAATAAGGTGGAATTCGAGCTGCGCGAGCTGGCGCCGGGCGTCTCGTCGGACGATATCCGCCTCCGTATGCGAAACCAGCCCGCACGTGGCCGACGACCTGCACCTCATCTCGGGACTGACCTCTTCCGGAACGTCGAGATGAGGCGGAAGGGCCCAACGCAGGCGCGTCGGGCCTCGGACAGCGCCTCCCGCTTCTGATCGGGGGAACCCGCGGATTACTGGGCCTTCCGCTCTTCGAGACGGTCGGGCCCCCGGCGGAGCGGGGAGTCGCCTTTGCGCTTTCAGACGGCGATCGGTTTCCGGGGGCCGACTACCGTTCGGGAACGTCGAGTTCGCGTTGTTTCTCGAGTTCTTCCCGCTGAACCTCCTGAACGATGGCGACGAACTCCTCCCTGAAGGACTCGTCCTGCTGGGCAACCGTGACGATCTCGCTGTACTCCTCAACGTTGATGTTCTCGACCCTTTCGATCGCCTCCACCATCTCCTGGTTCGCGCTGGTCTGGTGTTGCTGGGCTTCCTGCGGGGTCTGGGCTCTCTCAATCAACGGCGTGAATTTTTCTTGAATCTCCATGACCCTCAAGTAGGCTTCCGCCGCCGCCTTGAGTTTCGGCGGGGAAAATTGGGCCGGTGCCTGTGCCCAAACGTGGGCGGCCGACAGCAGAGATCCGACGATTACAGCCGTTAAGAAAAGGGTGCGTCGTGGGCTCGGTCTACGGAAACAGGGGAACATTTGAAACCTCCTTGTTGAGCTCTTGGTTGCGTCGAAGAATAAGTGTCAATCTTCGCGCTTGCAGGATCCGTTCCATACTTCGAATGAGCCTCTTGTGCTCGTCGTCGAAGACGACGAGGATTTGCGCGACCTCCTCCTGGAGGAACTGGAGGAGGAGGGTTACCGCGCGGCGGGGTTGGACTCCGCGGCGGCCGCCCTGCGCTTCCTTCAAACAGAACTCCCCGATGTGGTGCTGAGCGACCTTCGACTGCCGGGAGAGGACGGTTTCGAACTCCTGCGCCGGACCCAAAAACTCGAGGCTCCGCCGGCGTTTATCATGATCACGGCCTTCGGTACGGTCTCGAAGGCCGTGGAGGCGCTCCAGGCGGGCGCAAGCGATTTCCTTACCAAGCCGCTCGATCTGGACCATCTGAAGATCACTTTGGCCCGTGTTATGGAGACCCGTGCGCTGCGGCGCGATCTCGAAGTGTACCGCGAACTTCTGGCGGCGGACCGCTTTCACGGAATGATCGGAGAAAGCCGGTCGATGCAGGCCCTCTTCGCCCGGATTCGTCAGGTGGCCGGCGCGGGCGGTCGGGTGCTGATTCTCGGCGAGAGCGGCGTCGGCAAGGAGCTGGTCGCCCGGGCTATCCATGAGGAGTGCTGTCCGGGGGAGCGGCCTTTCCTGCCCGTCAATTGCGCCGGCATCCCCGCTCAACTGATGGAAGCCGAGTTTTTCGGCCACGTCACCGGTGCCTACACCGGGGCTTCCCGCAGGAGGAAGGGTCTCTTTCTGGAGGCCGCGGGCGGAAGCCTGTTCCTGGACGAAATCTCGGAAATGCCCCCGAGCCTTCAGGCGAAATTGTTGCGGGTGCTCGAAGACGGTCGGGTACGTGCCGTTGGGAGCGATCACGAGGAAGCGGTGGAGGTCCGCATTCTGGCGGCCAGCAATCGTGATCTCGAGGAGCTGGCCCGGTCGGGCGAGTTCCGCAGGGACCTGTTCTATCGCCTCGAGACGTTTACCCTGCGGGTTCCACCGCTCCGCGAGCGGGGAGCCGACCTCGAGCTGTTGGCGATGCATTTTCTCCGTCGTTTCGCCCTGAAGCAGCGACGCGGTGTCGAGGGATTCTCCCCCAAAGTGATGGATCGGTTGCGACGGTATCCCTTTCCGGGGAACGTCAGAGAACTCAGGAACGCCGTCGAGAGGTCCGTCGCCTTCTGCGACGGCCGGGAGATCGAACTTCGCCATCTGCCGCGGCGCATTCGGGAGTATCCGATCGACGCCGACAGCGGGTGGCGGGAATTGCTTTCACAAGTGGGAGTGCTCGGAGAGGAGGGCAGCCTTCCCACATTGAGCCAGGTCGAATCCGCCTATATTCGGCACGTGCTGGAGAAAACCGGAGCTAATAAGCGGGAGGCGGCACGGATTCTGCAGGTCAGCCGCCGTACTTTGTATCGCCGCCTCGATGCGTTGCAGGAGTTCTGACCTACCTGCGTGTCTGTCTGCGGACCGGTCGGGAGATGTGGCGGACAACCCCGACGGTGGTATAAGATAGGAGCCCCGTTCGGGGGTCGTCTAACTGGTAAGACAGCGGCCTTTGGAGCCGCCGATCCAGGTTCGAGTCCTGGCCCCCGAGCCCCCTTGGAATCAATCACTTATCGGATCGCGACGTTTCCCGGAAATCGCCGATTGTGCCCGAGATTGTGCCCGCCGCGTCCAGCAGCTCGGCCGCGCGCCGGAAGTCGCGTTCGTCGACGATGTTGTAGCGCTCGAAGATCGTTCGGGTCTTGTGCCCCGTCATTTGCATGGCGACTTTCTCGGGCACTCCGAGGCGCACCAGGTTGCGGACGGCGGTCCTTCGGAAGTCGTGAACGAGCCGCCCCGGTATTCCCGCCTTGCG
>CAYRCA010000243.1:0-6639 GCA_964422565.1 uncultured Acidobacteriota bacterium
CCTAGAACCCACCCAACGAAAAGGCGAACCCCGCGGACCGGCGGGGGCGAATCTCCCGAGACACTTCCCGAAAACGCGAGGTGAGAGAAACGATGGCCGAAGCGAAGAGTTTGACCCGGAGCCTGTCCCTGCTGGATCGGTGTCTGACGTTGTGGATCCTGCTGGCCATGGGCGTGGGTGTCCTGATGGGGCACCTCATCCCCGGGATGGCGGAGATGATCGACCGCCTCAAGGTCGGCCCGGCTCCGCTGCCCATCGCCGTCGGACTGATCCTGATGATGTATCCGCCCCTGGCCAAGGTGAAGTACGAGAAGCTGGGGGTGGTTCTCCGTTACGCCAGGGTCCTGGTTCTCTCCCTGATTCAGAACTGGGTCGTCGGCCCCATCGTCATGTTCGTGCTGGCCATCGTCTTCCTGTACGACATGCCCGCCTACGCCCAGGGGCTGATCCTGGTGGGATTGGCCCGCTGCATCGCCATGGTCTTGGTCTGGAACGACCTGGCGCAGGGTGATCGCGACTTGGTGGCCGGCCTGGTGGCCTTCAACGCCATCTTTCAGGTGCTGTTCTACGGGGTTTACGCCTGGATCTTCCTGACCTTCCTGCCGCCTGTGTTCGGGATGGGCAGCGTGGTGGTGAACATCGGGATCTGGGAGATCGCGGCGATCGTGCTGATTTTCCTCGGCACTCCCATGGCGGCGGGCTTGCTCAGCCGGGCGATCCTGCTGTCGCGAAAGGGAGAAGATTGGTACGAGAAGACTTTCGTCCCCCGGATCAGCCCGATCACCCTGGTGGCTCTGCTGTTCACGGTGGTGGTCATGTTTTCCTCCAAAGGAGACATGATCGTGCAACTGCCCCTCGACGTCGTGCGCGTGGCCATTCCGCTGGCGCTCTACTTCGTGGCAATGTTCCTGATCACCTTCTTCATGGCCAGAACGCGCACCGTCAAAGCGGACTACCCGCAGAACACGACGGTTTCGCTGACCGCCGCCAGCAACGACTTCGAGCTGGCCATCGCCGTGGCGGTGGCGGTGTTCGGCGTTCATTCGCCCCAAGCCTTCGCCACCGTCATCGGCCCGCTGGTGGAGGTTCCGGTGTTGTTGGGCCTGGTCAAAGTGTCCCTCTACTTCGGCCGCAGGTTCTACGGCCGAACGGGTGCCCAACCCATGTCGCCGGAGGATCGGGCGGTGATTGCGGAGGCCTGTGGCTCCACCCGGCGCAAGGCGGAGATCCTGAAACCCAGCGTAGAGAAGACGCTGTGAGCCGGTCGCGAACGCTCTTGCGAAATCCGAAATCCGAAATCCGAGCGCGCCTTTTCTTCGATTCGGGCCCCGCCTGTACAAGAGGGAGATGATCCGATGGTTTCCGAAATACTGATGGGCGGGGTTTGGGCGCTGCAGGACTACATCGCCACGCACGTTCTGACCTGTCTGGTGCCGGCCTTCTTCCTGGCGGGCGGGATGGTCACCTTCATCAATCGCGAGGCGGTTTTGATCTACCTGGGAGAACAGGCCAGCCGGATCAAGTCCTTCTCCGCGGCCACCGGATCCAGCTTCTTCATAGCGGCCTGTTCCTGCACGGTGATTCCGGTCGCAAGCGGCCTCTACTACAGCGGCGCCGGGGTGGGGGTGGCCTTCATCCTCCTTTGGGTTGCTCCGGCGGCCAATATCCTGGCCCTAGTCTACACGGGAAACATTCTGGGCGGCGCCATGGTGGTCTCCCGGGTGGTCGCCGCGCTGGGGATGGCCTTCGTTGTGGGCGCCGTCATGACCGTCGTCTTCGGAAGAGAGGCACGGGAAGGGATGGTTGCTCCCAGACGCGCCGTTGCCGGCACGCCGGATCCGGCTCCCACGCGCCTGATCTCCAGAGAGCACTTGATCCTCCTCTTCCTGATCCTGCTTTCCCTCCTGCTCCCCAATTATCTGGTTCAGAGCGCCTCCTACGGCTGGAAGGTGCTGGTCTGGGCGATGCTCAGCCTGGTCGCGGCCGGGTACGCCGTGCGGGTCATGAGCAAGTCCAGCATCATGGACTGGATGCGGGAGACCTGGTTCTTCGTCCGGATCATCTTCCCCCTGCTTCTGCTGGGTGTCTTTCTCGTCGGCGTCATCGGCAAGGTGTTGCCCGAGGCCTGGATTCAAACCTGGCTGGGAGGCAACGGCCTGCTGGCGTCCTTTCTGGCCACCCTGATCGGGGCGATCAGCTATTTCGCCACCATGACGGAGGCGCCCTTCGTGGATACCCTCATGGGCCTGGGAATGGGCAAGGGTCCCGCCCTGGCGTTGCTGCTGGCCGGCCCGGGCATCAGCCTGCCGAACTGGCTGGCCATCGCCAGAGTCTTCGGCATGAAGAAGGCGTTGGTCTACGTGCCCACGGTGGTGATTCTGGCGACCGTCGTCGGTTTCCTCTTCGGAAACTTCATTCTCTGAGATGGAGGCCGAACCACGCCGAGTGGGTGGCAGGCGAGCAGGCAGCATTAAGCAGTCGCCGCCCGTCGAACGATGCGGGCACCACCGCGTTCTCGGCGTTGTTTCGGGTGGGAAAGCCGGGACAACTCAGCCCCTGGACTTCAAGGCCTCGACCTCCCTCTCCAGCCGCCGGATCGTCTTGATCAGTTCGGGGAGCTGGTGCAGGAGCAGGTAGTTCTTCTTCCAGAGCGAGCTGTCCATTTCCGGGGTGCCCGATATCTTCGATCCGGCCGGTACCGATCGTGCGATCCCCGTCTGGGCCGTCGCCACGACCCCGTCGCCGATCGTCAGATGGCCGGCCGCCCCCACCTGACCGCCCAACATGACGTGATTTTCCACGCGGGTGCTGCCGGCGAGACCCGCCTGTGCCGCCAGGACGTTGTGGCGACCCACGCGGCAGCCGTGCCCGATCTGGACCAGATTGTCGATCTTGGTGCCCCTGCCGATCCGCGTCTCCCCGACGGTGGCGCGGTCCACGCAGGAGTTGGCGCCCAGTTCGACGTCGTCCTCCAGCACCACGATCCCGGACTGGACCATTTTGTAGTAGGAGCGGTCCTCGCGGGGGGCGAAGCCGAATCCGTCGCCACCCACCACCGCCCCGTTCTGCAGGATGACCCGGTCGCCGATCCGGCAGTGCTCGCGGATGCAGGCGCCGGAGTGGGCGGTAAAGTCGTCGCCGATCTTGGCGAATGGGTAGATCGTTACGTTGGGATACAGCGTCGCCCGGTCGCCGATCCGCGCGAACTCGCCGATGGCGACGTTGGCGCCGAGCGAGCAGTCCTCCCCGATCTCCGCCGTGTCGGCGATGACCGCCGTCGGATGAATCCCGGGAATCGGCTTGGGCGAAGTGTAGAACAACTCGATCGCCCGGGCGAAGGCGAGGTAGGGGTTGGGGGAGAGCAGAGTGGGGATGCTCGTCGCCGGGGCCTGCGGGCCCAGAATGATGGCCCCTGCCCGTGTTGTCTCGACCTGCTTCGCATATTTGGGGTTCGAAACGAAGGTGAGGTCCCCTTCGCCGGCCTCGTCGATCCCCGCGATTCCGGTGATCTCCAGGTCGGCGGGCCCCTTCAGCTCACAACCGAGCTCTTCGGCGATGTCTGCCAGTTTCATACGGTCTCGTCACCTCCCGGGTCCGCGTCCGCTTTCAGACAGAGATGATAACGTAAGCGGCGGCGGGGAGCATCTCGAACGGGGTTTCGGGTTTTGGGTTTCGGGTTCTGGGTCTTGGGATTTGGGTTTGGGGGAACGCGGAGGCCGGATTGTCGGTTGTCCCCCGGGGCTGACGGGGCATTGGGGAGGGGGTCGCCACCGCCGCGTTGCCGCCGAGACGCGGCGGTTTCTCCACGTCTCCCGGCTTCCGCGAGCCGGGCTCGGGGAAGACCTTCCCGAAACCCGAAACCCAAAGCCCGATCTAAGCTGCCGGGAGGCGAATGGCGAACGAAGTGAGATCGGCGAGGGCGGCGGGTGCCGTCAGCGTGGCGGTGCTGCTGAGCCGAGTCCTCGGCTTGGTGCGTGACCTGTTCTTCGCCAAATTGTTCGGCGCCGGACTCTACAACGATGCCTGGCTGGTCGCTTTCCGGATTCCAAATCTTCTCCGGGACCTCTTCGCCGAGGGCGCCCTGAGCGCCGCCTTCGTGCCCACCTTTACCGAAGTGCTTCGCAAGAGGGGACGCGCCGAAGCCTGGCGGCTGGCCAATCTGGTCCTCAGCGCGATCCTGATTCTTCTGGGCGTGGCCTCCATCCTCTTCCTTCTCGGCGCCGAGCTGTTCGTGCACGCCTTGGCCGCAGGGTTTGCCGACGTGCCGGGAAAGGTGGGAATCACTGCGTCCCTAATCCGAATCCTGTCGCCCTTTCTGATGCTGGTGGCCATGGCCTCGGTCGCCATGGGGGTGCTGAACGCGCTGGGTCGCTACTTTCTGCCCGCTCTGGCGCCGGCCCTCTTCAACCTTGCCCTGATCCTGGCCGCCATCTTCCTGGCTCCGGCGTTTGCGGCCCGTGGCGTTCACCCCATCTACGCCATGGGCGTGGCCGCGCTGATCGGAGGCTTCCTTCAGTTCGCCGCCCAAGTTCCCCTGATGCGCCGGGAGGGGTACCGACCCCGCTTCCGGGTCGACTGGCGAGACCCGGGGATGAGGAGGATTCGCCGACTGATCGCGCCCGCCATCCTGGGGGCCGGCGCCGTGCAGATCAACGTGCTGGTCAACACCCAGATCGCATCCTTTCTACAGGACAACGGCCCGGTCTCCTGGCTCAGCTACGCGTTTCGAGTCATGTACCTGCCCATCGGGCTGTTCGGCGTCGCGGTGGGGGTCGTCAACCTTCGCGAGGTCTCGGTCTTCGCCGCCCAGGAGCGGTTCCAGGAACTGAAGGAGACGGTGGCGAACTCCATAAAGCTGGTCTCCTTCCTGGCGATTCCCTCCACCGTGGGCCTCGTCGTTCTGGCGTCTCCCATCATCCAGATCATCTTCGAGCGGGGCCGGTTCCTGCCGCAGGACACGCACTACACGGCCTGGGCTCTGGCCGCCTTCGCCCTGGGCCTGTTCGCCTACAGCTGCAACAAGGTGTACGTGCCCACGTTCTACGCTCTGAACGACACCCGGACTCCGGTCCGGATCACCCTGGTCGCCGTGGTGACCAACGTGACGATAAACCTGATCCTGATCGCGATTCTTCCCACCGACTACAGGTTTGTGGGTCTGGCGCTGGGGACCTCCATTTCGGTGACGCTGAGCAACTCCCTTCTGGCCGTCAACCTACGCAAGAGGCTGGGGAGCTTGCGGGAGTTCGGCATCGCCGACGCCGTGCTGAGGCACCTTCTCGCCGCCCTCCTGATGGGGGGTCTGATCTGGGCCCTGGGCCCGACGGCGCGGGAATGGATCCCCGGCGACGGGCTCCTCGAGCAGGCGTCGCGCCTGGTCTCGCTGATCCTGACCGGACTGGCCGCCTACACGCTGTCGGCCCGGTTCCTGAAGGTTCGGGAGTTGGGCCATCTGCTGGCGGCCTTGAGGCGCGGATCAAGATGAACGACGAACTGCTGCGACGTTATCTTGGCTACCTGAGGGTGGAGCGGGGACTCGCCGCCAACACGATCGCGGCCTACCGTCGCGATGTGAGCGAGTTCCTCGAATTCCTGGCCGCTTCCAGGCTGGAGGCGACGCGGGTCCGCAAGGAGGACCTGTCCGTCTTTCTGCGCGAGCTTTACGGGCGTGTCGCGGTGCGCTCGGTGGCTCGAAAGATCGTCAGCCTCCGGTCCTTCTACCGTTATCTGGTCCTTGACGGCCTCGCGGCCGTGGATCCCACCGAGAACCTCGAGTCCCCCCGGACATGGAGGGCGCTGCCCACCTACCTCAGCCAGGAGGAGGTGTCGCGGCTGCTGGCCCAGCCGGACCTCTCCAGACCGCACGGAGTGCGCGATCGGGCCATGCTCGAGGTGCTTTATGCGACGGGCCTCCGGGTCAGCGAGTTGGTC
The DNA here is from genome assembly GCA_964422565.1 of uncultured Acidobacteriota bacterium. Taxonomy (GTDB): domain Bacteria; phylum Acidobacteriota; class UBA6911; order RPQK01; family JAPXNP01; genus CAYRCA01. The sequence goes on from CAYRCA010000243.1 coordinate 5,932, forward strand.
AAGCTCAAGCTGGAGGAACTGAATTTCGAGATCGGCTTCCTGCGCATCGTGGGCAAGGGAAACAAGGAGCGGCTGGTCCCCCTGGGGGAGACGGCTCTCGACTACGTGTCCCTCTACCTGAGGGAAGCGTACCCCCGGTTCAAGCGGAAGGCTCCCGGGTCCAAGTACCTGTTTCTGACTCAGAGGGGCGGTCCCATGAGCCGACAGTATTTCTGGATGGTCGTCGAGAGGATGGGCCGACGCATCGGAGTCGGCGATCGGCTGAGCCCTCACGTGCTGCGCCACAGCTTCGCCACGCACTTGCTGGAGAACGGCGCCGACCTGCGGTCGGTTCAGATGATGTTGGGGCACGCCGATATCTCGACCACCCAGATTTACACACACGTCACCCGGGAACGTATGATACGGATCTACGACCGGTTCCACCCCCGGGGATGAGGGCGGGGAAGACAGGCTTCCAGCCTGTCTTCCAGCCAGCTTCCAGCCTGTCTTCCCGCCAGCTTCCAGCCTGTCTTCCCGCCAGCTTCCAGCCTGTCTTCCAGCCCGTCGCTGGAGTCTGGTCCTTTGACGGACTTCCGGATTGGCCTCCAGCCTGTCGCCGGCGGATGCGGCGGGAGGGCGAAGATCCCGCCGAAAATCCCCGGCGACAGGCAGGGATGCCTGTCCTCCCGGCGCGGCGACAGGCGGGGATGCCTGTCCTCCCGGCGC
>CAYRCA010000244.1:0-6638 GCA_964422565.1 uncultured Acidobacteriota bacterium
AGTGAATGGCTAGACGGTCCGCGGAGAACCCAGGTCCCAGTTCCCCCGTCGTCCCGCAGGACGATGGGGTCGCTCCAGGTGAGTCCCTCGTCCGAACTGAGCTTGGCGCGAAGGCCGTACGGTGCCAGCCGGTAGCCGTACACCACTCACTCAGTGGAAGAGAGCGAAGCCGGTTGTGACCGCGTCGTCTGCAGCGAACCTCCCGTCGACGACTTCTGGGAAACCGTCGCCGGCCCTTCGCACGTCCCGGTACCGGTTTCAAGACGCCTCTCAAACTGCCAGCTCGTCTCCCCGAGCCGCTCTGCCCACTCGTTCCAGAAACGCCGAAGCTCCCGCCGCCAGGTATCCGAGATCTGTGTTGGCCTGGAAGAATCGGAACCCCTGCCGGAGATAGTCCTCCACCTTCTCCTCCGAGAAGACGGGGCGACCGACGAATTTCCCGTTCTCACGGGCCGCATCGAGAATCCGTCCCATCGCTCTCCGGAGTTCCGGAACGTCCTGTTCGCCTCGGAACCCGAGGCTAAAGGAAAGATCACTGGCACCGATGAAGATCACATCGATTCCGTCGACGGCGGCGATCTCCTCGACGTTCTCCAGGCCGGTTCTGTCTTCGACGACGGCCACCACCATGAACTCCCGGTCGGCCACGTCGTAGTAGCTGTCGAAATTCCAGCGGCCCGAGGCCAGTCCGGCACCGGACCCCCGCCGACCTGTGGGAGGATACTTGCAGGCGTCGACCGATCTGCGCGCCAAGTCCGGCGTCCTGGTGAACGGAAATATGACTCCGGCGGCACCGGCGTCGAGCACGCGCTTCGCCGTCCACAGCTCGTTCACCGGTACCCGCACCAAGGGGAGCGCCGGCAGACTCCGGATCGCGAGGATCATGTCCCGCAACGATTGGAGAGTCAACGGCGAGTGTTCCATCTCGAACCAAAGAAAATCGAAGCCGGCCCCGGCCAGTTTGACGGCGACATCGCAACTGGGCACCGTGATGGTGGCGCCGAACACCGGCTCGCCCCTGCGCAGTCTCGCGCGAACGGGATTCGTCCAATTCATCGTTGTCTCCGCGCCTCCGTGCCAATATATTCCTCGGCGACGCGGACTTGTCAATCAGGACGGCACCGCGGCGCCCCTCTCGAGTCCATCCTCCCCGAGTTCTTCACGGCACTCCTATCGATCCAACAGCAGGCCTTCCTCAAACACGGCCATGTTGATGACCGATCTTCGATCGGACGTATAAATGACGCGAATCTTGCCGTCCCGGGTCTGTACAGCGTAGGGGTAGGCGAATGAGTTGTCTCCTTCGACCAGGTTCATACGATGCGGGAAAGTGCGGCCTCCGTCGGTCGAGAGCGCTACGGTCAGCGGAGACCGACGGGTCATGCTGTCGTTGTAGATGAGCAGCAGGTTTCCGCTCTCGAGTTTGATGAATTCCACCGCCGAATTGGGATTGGGGAATTCGGTATCCTGTCCCTGGCTCCAGGTTCTTCCGCCGTCTCGGGATTCCGTCTGGACCATGAAGCCGTCGTCCGTCGGCCCATAGTCTCCGCCTCGCCGGCAGTAGGCGATCAGGTGGTGTTCGTCGACCTGTACCACAGCAGGCTGGAGGTTGCCCAAACGGGAGTACACCCGGTTCGTCTCGGTCCAGACACCGGATTCCGGGTCGAACCGTAGGAACAGGGAGCACGTGTCCGAACCTACACGCTCCGTGTTGTGGCCTGTTTCCCGATACACCGGCAGCAAGATGTGGCCGTCGGTCAGAACGATGGGTTGGCTGCGCACCATCATTCCCGGCTCGAAGCTGACGATGGAGGCGTCCGACCAGGTCTCGGTGCCGTCCGTCGACACTTTTACCGCGATCCGCGAGGTGGACCATGTCGTTCCGGGACGGATCACGTAGAACAGCCAGACCTTGCCGGCGGGACCTTGCCACAAGACCGGGTTTCCCACCGAATAGAAGGGGTCCTGGGCCAGCCGAACCGGTTTCGACCACGCGGTTCCGCCCTTCGGCAGACGGATGCCGAAAACCGAGGTGCCGGGCTGGTACTCTCCCTCGCCGCCATAATAGGCGATGTAGAGGTCGGCGTTGTCCAGTTCGGTGATCGACGCCGGGTGCTTATACGGGCCCGTCGGTACTTCGGGTCCGATAATCCGGTGCAGCGTCACCCCTGCGGGTTGAGCGAACAACCCTGTTGCTGAGATCAGAAACGCGAGAATAAACCGCATGACACCCTCCTCTGCTCGCAGTCGCCCCCGTCCGGATTCGGGAGGTCCGCGGCTTACGGAATCTCGGCCGAGTCAAGTATTCCATGATATCGACCCGGCCGGAAATCCAATGGAACGCGGATCTCCCTCCACAGGAATCGCCATGAACCCGGACACATCCCTGCCGGAGGCGCGCCTCCCGTTCCCCGGAGGGCTCGGCTGACCCCGGCGCGAATCTCGGACTGGAGACTCCCATCCTTGGGACTCGAAGGTTTGAAGCAGTCGAGTCACGAAGACACCTCCTGACCCGAATCGCGGGTGGCGATTTCGGCGCATATATCCAGCAGGGCGTTCACCCGGTCGTCCGTCGTGGCGGCTTGGACGTCGGCTATCACCAGATCGCAGGGTCCCAGGTCTCGGTGGATTCTCTCCATATCCCGGCGGATCTCCTCCAATCCCGCCTCCTGGAACTTGATCGGCGAGTAGAGCACGGCCCGGTAGGTGCCCGGGAAGGCCCGTCGCACCCGGTCCATGTCGCTCATCATTCCCATGTCGAGATAGCCGAGGTTCGGCAACTCGGAAAGCACCTCGATGTAGGGGGTCACGTCCCATTCGCAAGTATGCACTCCGAAACGCTCGAACGACTTGGCGATCCGCCGGTCGCAGGGCTGGACGAACTCCCGGTAGTGCTCCGGGCTCAACATGTTCATCACGCAGTTGCTCACGCTGAGGAGGTTGACCTCGAAACCGGAGGCCCGCTGCCTTTCCTCCACCCGGCGCACCAGCCGGATCATTACCTCGGTGATCACCCCCAGAAATCGGTGGACGAACTCGGGTCGGTCGTAAAGATTCATAAAGATCTCCGGACCCCGGAGGTGAAAAGCGGTGTTCAGAACCCCCTGCCAATTCGGGTAGCCGAAGACCACGCCCCATTCCCGCTCGATGATGTCCATCTGGAGAAACAGGTCCTCCACCGCCGGGCTCTCCAGCACCCGGTCGGCCTCCAGCCTCTCGATTTCCCGGACCGAAAGCCTGCCAGCGGGATCCAGGGTCGGCCAGCGGTCGGGCGCGTAGACCAGCGACATTCCGAAGGCCCGGGCGACTACACCGATTCCGTAGACCCCGGAAAGGGTCCCCTCCCGGTTGCTGGAATCCCAGCAGGGCACCGAGGAAAAGGCCCGCTTCAGCTCGGCCTTCATCCTCCGAAGCATTCGCGAGCGGTGGACAGGGTCCTCGTGCCACCTTACGGTGAAGTCCACCCCGCACCTCTGGTGGTACCAGGCTGGCTCGAAGCCCAGGGAGACCCGAAACGAGCCCTCCGTGCCGTCGGCGGGTTCGCGGGTCGAGAGGCCGCCGACCGGGATGTGATTGCGGAGCGTCAAGGGCATCGGCGAATTCCGTTCGAGAATGAATTCAACGAAACTGAGCCCCGACGACTGTTTCCCATCACTATGCCATTGTACGCCGCATCGCGGGCACGCACCTGATCGGGCCCGCTCACGGCTGGCGCGTAGGGGCCCGACAGATCGTAGGCGACGTGCCCCACATCCGCCCGCACGCCGGGGACGCCGGCGCCGAACTCGAGGTAGTGCCCCCGAGCCGGGGCGCGCCAGTCGATCCGCAGGTCGGCGGCCCGAACCCCAAGTAATTCCCCGTCCCGGTAAATCTGCGCGGCGGTGTTTGGGCGCACGGCGACGCGGTAGACGTGCCGGCCACTGTTGTCCAGCCCTTCGGCCAGCGGCTCGAGCTTGCCGTCGTACCGGTAGTGGACGGCGGTCCGGGAAACGGTGATCCGGTACTGATTGACGGTCAGCGCCCCAGTGCGGGCGAAGACCTCGAAATCGATTCCCCCATTCCCGGCGCCGCTCGCCTCCACCTCCAAGGCGATTTCGGCGGTGAAGCCGGAGGAGAGGCACGGATTCATCTCCAGCCAGCGCGAGGGCATAAAAGTCTTCCGCAGAGTGGATATCGAGGCCCGATCATCGTGGCCGAGGCGGTGTGGCAAGTACTCCCATCACGTGCTGTCCGGCTGACAACCCATCGCGGGCCGATCCTGACCACCGCCGATTGGAGCGGCCAATAGCCGGGACTGGAACAGTTCGCTCACCGAGGCCGACGTCCGCTATTCCACGCTCTGGAGCGAGGATTTCACCGACGACTTCTTTGCCCGCGCCCTGGACATCCAGGTTAGAGTCTGCGGCAACCGAACCCGGGAACGGGGCTGGAACTGAGCTGAAGGCGCGAAGTTCGGTGAGAGGTTTTCGAACCACCGATTGCACGGATCTCACCGAGTGGGTTTCCACCGTTCGCAGGTCTTCGAGCCAAACTCAGTGGGAATCAGTGTTATTCAGTGGCATCAAGTTGCTCCGCAAGCCTCAAATCCGAATCACCGATCGCTGATGGCTGCGAGTTCGGCACGACCGGTCAATCCCATACTGGGCGGACGGCCATGAGTCGCCCTGTGCTACACTCCCGGCGGATGGCTACTCCAGAACGCGGTATCGAGGCAGTGGAACTCGACGCCGTCGTGCGCTTCAGCCGGACGGTGAGCGAGTCGGACATCTACCTCTTCGCCGGAATCACAGGCGATCACAGTCCCGTATGAACGAGGAGTACATGAGGACGACTCGCCATGGGCGGAGAATCGTCCACGGCGTGTTCCTGGTGGACTTCTTGTTGACGGTGTCGAACAGGATGGCGGAGCGAATCCCTTTTCCCATCGTCTCCTACGAGTACGACCGGATCTGTTTTGTCCGCCGAGTCTTCTCGGGGGACACGATCACCGTCGAGCACCGGATAACGGAGAAGGATTCCCAGTGGAACCATTGTCGTTCTGAGATCACCGTCACCAGCCAGAAGGACGAGGTGGCGACGGCTCTTTATCCTCCAATTCGTCTGTTAACCCGGACAAAGGCGGGCGCTATGAAAATCACCGAGATCGAGACGCACATCCTTCTGGTTCCCGACCTGCGCACCGACGCGACGTCGAGCGCCCAGGACGAAATCGTGGTTCTGGTGCACACCGACGAGGGCGTCACCGGCATCGGAGAGACCGACGTCAATCCCTGGATCGCCCGCGCCTGCATCGAGGCCCCGAGCACCCACACCATGGGACTGGGGCTGAAGGACATGCTCATCGGCGAGGATCCTCTCGATACCGAGCGGCTGTGGGAGAAGCTCTACACCGGAAGCGCCATGAACGGGCGGCGCGGCGCCGGCATCTGCGCTCTCGGCGCTCTGGACATGGCGCTCTGGGACATCCGCGGCAAGGAGGCCGGCGTACCCTGCTGGCGGCTGCTCGGCGAGGCCGCCAAAGACCACATCGTTCCCTACGCCTCCCTCCAGCCCGGCGGGCGGACCTACGAGGAGTACCGGGATTCTCTGGTCGAGTGGCTGCTTCGGGCCCGCGACATGGGCTATCGCGCGGCAAAGCTCGAGGTCACCCTCGGAGGCCCCTATCGGCACGTCGGCCTGGACGAGCCCGACGAGCGGATCACCGAGACCGTGGCCGCCTGTCGCGACGCGGTGGGTACCGGCTTCACGCTGCTCGTCGATGTCCAATACACCTGGTCCGACGCCGAGACCGCCCTGCGCACCCTGCGCGACTGGGTGGAGCTGGACGTCTATTTCGTGGAGACGCCGCTCCAGATCGACAACCTCGCCGGCTACGCGCGGCTGCATGACGAAGCTCCGATGCCCATCGCCGCCCGGGAGTGGCAGACGACGCGATTCGAGTTCGCCGAGCTGATGGATGTGGGAAAGATCGACGTCGCCCAACCCGACGTGGGCCGCGTCGGCGGGCTGACGGAGGCGATGCGGGTCTGCGACATGGCGGCGAAGCGGGGGCGCCTCGTCGTGCCCCACTGCTGGAAGACGGGAATCGGGATCGCCGCCTCGGCGCAGCTGGCCGCGGTCACGCCGCACTGCCCCTACATCGAGTACCTGCCCGCCCCTCTCTGCGACTCACTTCTGCGCCAGGAGCTCGCCGCCGACGGGCTGGAGCTGCGCGATGGGCTACTCGACCTGCCCCATAGGCCCGGCCTCGGCGTCGAGCTCAACTGGGAGGCGCTGCGGAGATTCCGCATCGAGTGAGGCCGGCACCCCTCGCCAGACCTGTCGATTGCGGCAAGCCGCCCATGATATGACTGATCCGACACCTTTGGAGAAAACCTGACGAAGGAGGTACCTTCATCTTACGCGATACGGAGATCGACGTCGATCCAGCTCAATTCACGCGGAGTAGTGGAATTTGATCTTCGTAAGAGTTTATTCAAAACTAGGATTTCTCGTGAAACCCTGCGAGTTAATTTAATCCGGAATTGACGTCTCCGATATCTGCAGGGAAATTAATGAACTTGTTTCGAAAATAGACATTTCGGATCGGGCTTCTCCCTTGGGAACTCTCGGCTGCGGGATCGATACGCTCAAGGCAG
>CAYRCA010000245.1:0-6622 GCA_964422565.1 uncultured Acidobacteriota bacterium
AAGGCGTTGACCTCCCGCGAGCGTTCGCCGACCAGGGCGATCACAGTCACGGTGTCTTCGGTGTTCCGGGCCATCATGCCGAGCAGGGAGCTCTTCCCGACGCCGGACCCCCCAAAGATCCCGATCCGCTGACCCCGTCCCACGGTCAGCAACGCGTCGATCGCCCGGACACCCGTTCCCAGGGCCCGGTCGATATCGCGCCGAAGCAGCGGATTCTGGCCGTACCGGTTCAGAGGGTACTCGACCTCGCACTCGATTCTGCCCTTGCCGTCCAAGGGGCGCCCGTTTCCGTCAATGACCCGACCCAGCAGTCCTCTGCCCACGGGAAGAGAGGCGTGCTGCCTCTTGGAGACGATCCGGTCCCCCAGGCGGATTCCCTCGGTGTCGTAGATGGGCATCGACAGGACCGTCTTGTCCCGAAAGCCAATCACCTCCACCTCGATGGGATCGGGGCCGGCCTCCGATGTGATCTCACAAAGCTCGCCGATGCTGACCGGTGGCCCGTCCGACTCGATGATCAGTCCGTCGGCTCGGCGCACCTTTCCCGAAACCGGCAGGATCTCGATCTGGCCGAGGGCCCTGAGGAGCCGCTCGACATCGAATCGCTCAGAACTGGGCGAGGAGCCCTCGCTCAATCTGGCTGAACTGCTCGCACATCCGACTGTCGACATTGCCATAGGGGGACTCCAGAATACAATCGCCCCGTTTCAGGTCCTTCTTGGGTTTAAGCGCCAACTCGCGCTCGCCGAATAGATCGGGAGACTCCTTCAGCCTGCTCAGCAGGAAGGCATGGTCGTCAGGGTTCAGAAGAACGGTGATGTGCGCTTTGGCGCTGAGGCGCTCCAGCGCCACCCGCACCAGAGCGATCACAATCTCCTGGTCGATGCCGATTTCGCGGTAGACCAGTCGCCTGGCGATCTCGATCGCCAGGCGAACGAGATCCTTCTGGGTTTCGACGAGCATCTGTTCCCGAGCGGCAGTCAGATCCTTCAACGATTCCGCGAATCGGCCCAGAATGGCCTCAACCTTCTTCTCGGCTATCTCCAGGCCCGAGGTCCGTCCCGCCTCAAACCCCTTCTGGAAGGCCTCGCGCTCCACCGATTCCAGGCTGTCCCGCTCCACCCTTCGAAGGGCGCCTTGCGAACCGGTCGCCAAGGCGTCTCCCGGAAGACTCGGAAAGGCGACCGCCCGTCCCTGGCCGCGCGAGACCACCCGGTTATTCGACATACTGCTCTCCTCCGGAGCCCCCGATGTCGATCTCACCCGCCACGTCCATCTCCCGGATGACGGCGACAACCTGCTGGCGCGCCGACTCGACTTCTTTGACGCGGACCGGACCCAACACCTCCATGTCCTCCTTCAGCATTTCGACGGCCCGTTGGGACATGTTGCGGTAGAAATGCTCCCGGAGCTCCTCGGGAGTACCTTTCAGGGCGGTCACCAGGGATTTTTTGTCGACCCGCTGGATGATCTTCCGCATATCGTTGTCGGTCAGAAGAAGGATGTCGTCGAAGACAAACATCAGGTTGCGGATCGAGAGGGCCAGATTGGGATCCTCGCTTTCGATCTCCTCCAGGGTCTCCCGACTGAGCTTCCGTTCCATGTGGTTGAAGACCTCGGCGACCATGCGCAGACCTCCCTGGATGCCCTGGTCGAACTGTCCGGCGTGGCGCAACTTCGAGGCAACCAACTCCACCACCTTGTTGAGTACCGGCTTGGCGATCTGATCCAGGTTAGCCAGCCGTTTCATGATATCGGCCCGAACCTCCTCCGGATGCAGCTTGACCACCTTGGCCGCGCTTTCGGGATCCATGCTGCTCAGCACCACGGCCACCGTCTGCGGATGCTCGTACTTGATCAGCTCGTAAATGTCCTGCGGGGGCGCATACTTGAGGGTCTTGAGGCTCTCCGTCGCGGAAAGCGACTTTCCGCTGAGGTAGCGCAGGATCTCCTGAGAAACGGGCGGTTCGAACGCCGACTCAATGACCTTGCGGACGTAGTCCAGCTCGCCTCGCAGCTTGAGCTTCCCACCCTTTATCTCCTGGTAGCACTCGGAGAGAACCGTGTTGGTCAGGTTCTCGTCGACCCAGCCCAGGTTGGTGATCTCCTGTCCGAGGATCTTGACCTCGTCATCGTGCAGCGACTTGAACACCAGGGCGCTGAGCTTCTCCCCCAGGTAGACCAACAGGATGGCGGCCTTCTTCAACCCGGTCAGCTTCACCCCGCGGGCCTTCGGGCTCGGCTGACTTTGCCCCGCCGATTGCTCTTCGGCCATATCCTTGACTAATGCCCCGGCCGTTCCCTCCATAGTCAGACTCCCTCGGAAAGCCAGCTTCGAATCAGGTGCGTCACCGCCTGCGGGTCCTCTTTCGCCAAGCTCAGCAGCTCCCTCTTCATGACCGCGTTCTTGTCGGCAACCGTGCCGGACCCGACGCCGGGGAGCGCCCGCTCACCCGATGCCAGCGCCTCCTCGAGCTGCTTAAGCAACTCGGGATCGTTCATGGCGGCCAGCCTGCGTTGCTGTGGGTGTTCGACATCCACGTACGCGAAGACCTTCTTCTTCACCGGCCGGAAGATCATCAGGTAGAACAGACCGAAGAGAAGCAGGATCCCAATGTAACGCGCGGCGGGATACAGATAGTTGCGGTTTTGCTCCCAGAAACTCGACGGCAGCGGCGACGGGAGGGTGTCCGGTCGGCCCGAAAAGGAGACATTCTCCACGATCAGCGTGTCCCCCCGCTCGGCATTCAATCCGATCGTGGCCCCGACCAGATTCCGAATTCTTTCCATCTCCTCGGGACTTCGCGATCCCGCCCCCGAGTCCCCTCCCCCTTCCCCCTCGGGCTGGGCAGCCCGGTCGTTCACCACGACCGCCACCGACTGGCGAAGGAGTCCCCCTGAAGGAAGCACCGTTTGCCGCACCGACTTACTCACCTGGTAATTCGTGGTCTCGGTCTCGAAGTTCCTGCCGTCCCGGCCGACGACCGGCACCTCCGCGTCCGGCAAGGCCGGATCGTTGGCCCGGAAAGGGATCCCCTCGCGCACGGGGGAGTTCACCGCCTCTCTCGAAATCTGCTGGCTGATCACGACCGGGTCGAGGACCCTCTCCAGTTTCTCCGTTGTCTCGGAAAAGTCGAACTGCGCCGAGGCGCTCACCCGGATGTTTTCATGACCCAGGATCGGTTCCAGGAGCGCCGTGACCTTGTCGCACAGATCCTTCTCGTACCTGCGCCGAAATCCGAGTTGGGCGTCGGTCAGAGACTCGTCCTCGGCCAGCGGCTCCGACAGGAGGTTCCCGTTCACGTCCACCACCGTAACGTTCTGGGGGACGAGCCCCTCGACGGAAAAGGCGACCAGATTCCTGATCGCCGTCGTCCGCGGTCGGGTCAGGGCGCCGCCCCCGACGCTTACCACGACCGATGCCTTGGCGGGCTTACTGTCTTCCTCGAAGAGGGACTGTTTCTCCATCACCAGGTGCACCCGGGCCTGCCGGATCTCCGTCAGGCTGATGATGGTCCGTTCCAGCTCGCCCTCCAGCGCCCGTCTGTAGTTCACGCTTTCCGCGAAGTCGGTGATTCCCCAGCTGCTTTGATCGAACAGCTCGAACCCCATTCTTCCCACGGTGGGTAGACCTTGGCCGGCAAGCTCGATGCGCGCCCCGTCGATGCGATCGACCGGAACCTGGACCGAACGGCCCCCATCGGCAAGCCGGTAGGGCACATTCATGGTCCGGAGCCGGTCCACCACCGAACTCGCGTTGGACGCGTCCAGATCCGAGAAGAGGAGCTGATACGGCTCGCGCTGGACGATGTAGGCGAACACCAGAACCGCGGAAAGCACCACCACCCCCAGCGAGGCGATGGACAACTTCTGGTTGAGCGTCAACCCATTGTTGAGAGCCTTCAGTTGTGTTAAAAATCCGGCATCCATGGTGGGACCTCAGTCAGGCAACTAGACCTGCATCCGCATCACTTCCTGGTAAGCCTCGATCAGCTTGTTCCGCACCTGCATCATCATCTGGAAGGAGAGCTCGGCCTTCTGCATGGCGATCATCGCCGTGTGAACGTCCTGAACGTCGCCGGACAGCACACTCTGAATCTGCGTGTCCGAGATCTTGTGGGCCTCGTCCACCCGGTTCAAGGCCTCCGACAGGATCTCCTTGAAACCGCCGGCGCCGACTCCCCCCCCTTCCTTGGGCGACAACCGGGACTCAAACTCCCTTAGTTGCTGCAAAGGACTGGTGCGCTGTAACAGAATTTCGCTCATACTCCACCTCCAGCCATGTCAGCGCCCGATCTCCAGGGACCTTTTGACGAGTTCCTTGATGGCTTCGAACGCCTTGATGTTGGCCTCGTACGACCGTTTGGCGGCCATAAAGTTCGCCATCTCCTCCATGGGATTTACGTTCGGGAACGCGACGTATCCCTGTGGATCGGCGTCGGGATGATTGGGCTGGTAGACCAAGACGGGTGGACGCTCGTCGGTTACCACCTCCTTGACCGTCACTCCGTCCAACCCGCCCCTGTCCACCTCGGCCAGCACCCTCCAGAAGGGCTCGAACGACCGGCTCTCGAAAACCACGTCCTTCCGTCGGTAGGGTCCCCCTTCCGGAGTCCGTGTGGTCTGGGCGTTGGCGAGGTTGGTGACGAGAAGTTCCAATCGTCGGCGCTGCGCGGTCAGAGCCGACGAGGTGACATCCATCGCGGAAAGCAGTCCGCCCATCAGACCCTCCCTTCCCTGATACCGGCCCGGATCAGATGCAGACGCTGCTGCAGCAGCCGTCCGACGACGGAGAACTTGAGAACGTTCTGCGCCAACTGCGTCATCTCCCTGTCCAGGTCCACATTGTTTCCGTCATTCCCCAGCGTATCGCCGCCCTGGCTCTCCTCGGGCCGGATCAGCGCCGGCTTGCCTTTCATGTGCAGTTCGCTGGTCCTGCGCATCGGCACTCCCGCCCCCATTTCGGCGGCCAGGAAATCCCCAAAGGAGACATTCCTGGCCCGATATCCGGGGGTCTCGGAGTTCGCCAGATTGCTCGTAATCGCCTCCTGGCGCCGGGCCGCGAAATCCAGAAAAGCCGACATCCGCTGGAGAATCGATTCCTCTATTCGCATGACTCCTCCTCAGAGAATTTCCCCTTCCTCGCGGTACTCCCGAAGCTTGTTCCGCAGGGTTCGAAGACTGATGCCCAGCATCCGCGCCCCCCGGGTCCGGTTCCCCCCGGTTTCCCGAAGGGTGATGCGGATCAATTGCCTCTCCAGCTCCCGCAAAGAGATACCGGCCTTGAGTTCGGGCGCCGCCGCGGGGCTCTCCTCCATATCCAGAAATAGATCGCCGGGGGTCACCACGGGGTTGCGGCACAAAGCCAGCGCCCGACGCGTGATGTTCTCCAGTTCACGGACGTTTCCCGGCCAGTCGTACTTCTCCAGGAGCTCCAGCGTCTCCTCGGCGAAACGCCGCGGATGTTCACCCTGGCTGTGTTTCCCGCAGAAGTGCCCCACCAGGTGGCGAATGTCCTGTCTGCGCCTGCGCAGGGGAGGGATCGTCAAGGGAATGACGTTCAGCCGGTAGTAGAGATCCTCCCTGAACTGGCCCGCGGTCACCAACTCCCTCAGGTGTCGATTGGTGGTGGCGATGACACGCGCGTCGATCCCAACCGGTTTCAGACCGCCGACCCGATCGATCTCGTTCTCCTGGAGGACGCGGAGGAGCTTGGCCTGCAGCCGAAGCGGCATCTCTCCAACCTCATCGAGGAGGATGGTCCCGCGGTGGGCCACCTCAAACTTCCCGATCTTCTGCGAGGCGGCACCCGTGAACGCGCCCTTTTCGTGCCCGAAGAGTTCGCTCTCGAGCAGCTCGTCGGGAACCGCGGCGCAATTGATCGCCACGAAATTCTTCTCGCCGCGCCGACTGCCCTCATGGATATGGCGAGCCAAGAGCTCCTTCCCCGTGCCGCTTTCGGCTTGAATGAGTACCGGGGCGTCGCATCTCGCCGCCTGGGACGCCATGTCCAGAAGTCGCCTCATGTCCGGGTCGGCGGTGACGATCTCGACCCGCTCCCCGTTTTCCGGCTCGGCCCCGCGGGTGGCCTTGGCGAGCACCTCGGTCAGCTGCCGAGCCGAGAAGGGCTTCATAAGATAGTCGTAGGCTCCCTGCTTCAGAGCCGAGACCGCATCCTGCACGGTTCCATGCCCCGTCAGCAGGATGACCGGTGTCGCGGGGGACAACCGCTTCACATGCTTCAACAGATCCATTCCGTCGAGCCCGGGCATTCGCACATCGGTCAGCACCGCCTGATAGAAGTGGCTCCGCAGCTTGCCCACAGCGTCGACGCCGCTGCTCGCCGTAGTAACCTGAAACCCCTTTCGGTTCAAGGTTTCGCTTATGGCCACCAGCATCTGCTGCTCGTCGTCCACCACCAGAACTTCTTTCATGCATCCCTCTTCCGTTTGGGAAAAGTCAGGGTGAAACGGGTGCCCAACCCCTCGTCACCGTCCACGGAGATGTCCCCCCCGAGTACGTCCAGAAAGCGTCGGACAATCGCCAGACCGAGTCCCGTTCCACCGCGGCTCGTGGTGAAGCCCGAGTCGAATATCAGCCGCTGATACCGTTGGGGGATTCC
>CAYRCA010000246.1:0-6615 GCA_964422565.1 uncultured Acidobacteriota bacterium
GCGACGGCGACGTTTTCCGCCACCACGGAGGGGTCCGGCGAGTGGAACTCGGCGACCGAACCCAGGCAGACAAGCCGAACGTCGGTCCTCTCGAAGCGGCGGCGCACCTGGGTTCGTTCGCCGGGAGTCAGAGAGGGCTCCACTCCGTGGGCGTGGGTCGTTCGGAGTTCCACCGCCTCGTAGCCCGTCGCTTCGCAGTTTTCGATCAATTGGTCGAGTGTCCAGTCGCGGGCCAGATTATAGGTGACGGTCCCCAGCCGGAAGAGCCGAGCGGCGTCCGGTGAGGCGGTCTGGGCCTGAGCCCGGCCCGTCCGGCCGAGCGCTGGGCCGGCCACACCGACGGCGGCCAGCCGGGCAATGAAAGAGCGTCGATTCGTTCCCGTCATGATTCTCCCCCTTACTTCTTGCGCAACCCGAGGTTCCTCCCCCGCGGATCTCTCGAAACCGAGGGACCCCCGGCGCCGAGCCTCCGGATCACCGGTCCTCCCCGAGCGGGAACCGCATCCGGCGAACGGCGACGCCCGCCCCCCCGATTCCAAACTCAAGCGCGCCTCATGTTACCAGAGACGCTCGCGATTTCTAGGCCGCCCGCCGGCCTCAGAGCCCCACCTCCCGTCCTCTAGTCCCGCCCCTTTCGGGCAACGGATAATTCTCCTCCCCCATAACGAAGCCGATGAAAACCAGGGTCAGAAGGCCAGCGGTCGAATTGATGATCACGTCCACGATTCCAAAGTAACGATCGGGCAGCATCCACTGGATCGTCTCATCCCCCAGCCCGATCAGGCTGACGATGGCCATGGTCCACACGTAGATTCCGCGGTCGAGGCAGCGGAATCTCAGCGCGTCGAAGATCAGGACGGTCAGCGGAGCGTACTGGAAGAAGTGGAATCGCTTGGCCGGCACCGCCAGTTGGTGAAGGCAGAGGGCGACGGTCACACCGATGAGGAGCAGCGCCGTCAGGCCGCTGAGCCCGGGCCGGTAGACGAAAAGCGAGAACAGCGTGAGCGGAACTCCAACCAGGACGAAACCCGCGTTCATCCAGAAGGAGACGGTCTCGCGACCCACCTGGTCGTAGACGCGGACGTAGAGGTCGAAGGCCAGCGTGAGAGTGCTGTAAAGAATCACGGTGTAGACGAACACCGAAACCCAGGCTTGCCACTCCCTCGCGAAGATGGTTCGGTTCGGTCTCGTCAACTCCGGTCCCCGGACCCCGCTCCTCAGTGTCCGTCCCCCAGCAGGCCCACCTCCGCCCCGACCGCCGCGAACGCCTCGATGGCGCGGTCCAGTTGCGCCTGCGAATGGGAGGCCGAAAGCTGGACCCGGATCCGGGCTTCTCCCCTCGGCACCACGGGATAGCTGAATCCAACGACAAAGATCCCGCGTTCGTTGAGGCGTCGCGCCATCTCCACCGTCAACTGTTCGTCTCCGATCATGATGGGAACGATCGGATGGGTTCCCTCCTGGATCCGGAACCCATGGGCCGCCATCTCGCGCCGAAAGTAACGGGTGTTCTCGTGGAGCCTCTCGACCAACTCCCGGGACTTCTCAATGACCTCCAGAGCCTTGATCGAGGCGGCCACGACCGGAGGTGCGACCGAATTGGAGAACAGATAGGGCCGCGACCGCTGGCGGAGCAAGTCCACGACCGCCCTCCGTCCCGTGGTGAATCCGCCGGAGGCTCCCCCCACCGCCTTCCCGAGAGTGCTGGTGATGATATCCACGCGACCACCAACCTTGAAGTACTCCGGCGTACCCCGTCCCGTATCGCCGACAAACCCGGTGGCGTGGCAGTCGTCGATCATGACCAGGGCCTCGTACCGTTCCGCCAGTTCGCAGATCCGCGGCAGTGGGGCGAGATCCCCGTGCATGCTGAAAACCCCGTCGGTGGCGACCAGCCGTACCCGGGCATTCGCCGAACCTCGAAGCTTCTCCTCGAGATCGCCCATGTCGACGTGCCGATATATTTCCCGCCGTGCCTTGCACAGCCGGACCCCGTCGATGATGCTGGCATGGTTCAGGGCGTCGCTGATGACGACGTCTTCGGGGCCGAGCAGGGTCTCGAACAATCCCCCGTTGGCATCGAAGCAGGAGGCGTAGAGGATTGCGTCTTCCATCCCCAGGAAACGAGCGATCCGCCGTTCCAGCTCTTGGTGGATGTCCTGGGTGCCACAGATAAAACGGACCGAAGCCATGCCGAAACCCCGCCGACCAAGGGCTTCCCGCGCGGCGTCGACCACTTCCGGATGGTTCGCCAGTCCCAGGTAGTTGTTGGCGCAGAAATTGATCGCCTCACCTTCGTCGGTGTCCACCCGCGAACCTTGGGGAGAGCGGATCACACGCTCTCTCTTGAAGAGCCCTCCGGCCGAGATATCGTCCAGTTGCGATTGATAGAGTCTCCTCGCTTCCTCGCTGTACATGGCTCTTTTCCTCGGCATCAGGTTAACCGAAGACGCTTCTGGTTGCCACGTTCGTCCGGCCCGGGTCTTGGGCTCGGGATTCTGGGGGCTGGGGACTCGGTGCTGGGGGTTGGGGAGACGCGTCGGACGGGTCCGACCCGTCCGACCCTCGTTCGCCCCCCGCAACCCCAAACCAACTTCGCGAAACCCGACCCCGGAACGGTTTCCCCCAACCCTCAGCTCCGGAAGGACTTGAAGCCCGACTCCGTTCAGGGACCGAGCTGGGTGAAGGGCCAGACGATGGGGACCAGCAGCATCGTCAGGATAAAGATCAGCACGTTCAGAGGTGCCCCAACCCTTCCGAAGTCGGTAAATCGGTAATTCCCGACGCCGTAAACGAGCACGTTCGCCTGGTGACCGATGGGCGTAAGAAACGTCGTGGAGGCGCCGATGGCAATAGCCATCATGAAGGGATGGGGATCCACTCCCATTCCCAGCGCAATCGCCACGCCGATCGGTCCCAACAGGACGGCTGCCGCCGCGTTGGACATCACCTCGGTGATCAGGGTGGTGAAAATGAAGAGACTGCCCATAACGACATGCGGCCCATAGTCTCCCGTCCAGTGAACTACCCAGCCGGCCAGCCATTCGGCGGTGCCCGTGTGGTCGCTGTCCATGGCGATGCCCAAGGGCATCATGCACGCGATGAGGAAGATCACACGCCATTCCACGGCCTCATACATTCGCTGGATGCTGACACAACCCGTGAGGGCCATGAGGAGGACCCCGAGGATCCCCGCCACGGAAATGTGTAGAATGTTCAAGGCCGCCGCCAGGATCGCCGTAGCCATGATGGCCAGTGCGATGGGAGCCTTTCTCAACACGCGCGGTTCGTGTTCCAGACGATTCACCACCATAAAATCGGGGCTGGCGGCAACCCCCGCGATCGCCTTGGAGGATCCCTGGATCAGCAACACGTCCCCCACCTCGAGGGGAACCGAGGCAAAACCTTCCTGCACGGGCCGTCCACGCTGCTTCAGCGCCAGAACCAGGACATCGAACCGGTGGCGCACATCGATGCTCTTGATGCTCCGCCCCAGCAGCCGACTGTTGGGGGCCACCACGGCCTCCGCCAGCTTGACATTCTCGTCGCTGAGGGTTTCGTCGGTGAACTTTCTCTCAGCGGCCATATCGAGCAGCCCGCTCCCTTTGCTCCGCACCAACTCGGCAACACTGCCCTCGACGATCAGATGGTCTCCCGCCTCCAGTCGTGTGGTCGGCAAGGGGAGCCCCGAGGCGAACCGTCCTTCCCCAAGGAGAACCCGCAGGATTGTCAAACCCAACTCGGGGCCAATCCTCGACTCCTCGATCGTCTTGCCCACCAGAGGAGACTCCTCGGGAACGACCACTTCGGTCAAGTAATTCTCCAACTGGAACTGTCGAGTCAGGTCGGTCTCAGCGTCCCGCACCGGAATCAGATGACGCCCAATGAACGTCATATACAAGACCCCGGTGACCATCACCGCGAAACCTGTGGGGGCGAAGTCGAACAACCGGAACGGTTCGAATCCATGGTCCTCCAGCGCCATGGACACGAGCAGATTCGGCGGCGTCCCAATCAGAGTGACCAAGCCTCCCATGAGCGAACCGAAGGAGAGCGGGATCAGGAGCTGGTTGGCCGGATACCTGGACTGTCGGGACACGACGAACATGGTGGGCAGCAGCACCGCCACCGCGCCGATGTTGTTCATGAACGCGGACATGATTCCGACGAACACCATTACAGCCGCAGTCAGAAGCATGGGCTGTGTACCGCCCACCCGGAGAACGACGGAGGCCACGAAATCCGCCACCCCGGTACGGATCAGTCCGGCGCTCAGGATAAACATGGCGATCACGGTGATCACGGCGGGATTGCTGAATCCGGAGAATCCCTCCCCAATGTCCACGATCCCCAGGAGGAGCAGCGTCAGCGTGACGCCGATGGCGACGATGTCCGGGCGGACGACCTCGAAGGCGAAGAGCAGGAGAGCGGCGACGATGATTCCGAGAATAATGAAATGGTCCATGCAGCCGAAGAGCGCCTTTCGACGTCCGATTCTAAAGATCGATTCGAATGCCGATCAAGGAGTCCCGGCGGGAATCGGCTTGAATCCCGAGGCATTGGCGGTGGCGCGGGCCGGCGTGGCGGAGACGAGGGCGAAGGTATGTGCCCTCAGGCCGAGAGTCCCCGGCGCAACCAGCCGTCCTCCAGGTAATCCAGAATCTCCCTCAGGCCGTCCGGGGGAGTGGCGTCGCCGTGTCGGAGGCGCCTCAGGACCTCGGAAAAGTAGATCGCGTAGCAGTTGTCCCAGCGAGCCTGGGACATGCCCTCCAGTTGGACGGACTGGCCCGGCAGCTCCAGGTCGACCAGCAATTCGTCGTCCTCGCCCACGTCGAAGGGCTCATCCGCGGGAAACTCCACCAGAAGCCCTCCGAGGCTGATATCGACGGGAGTCGCCGTCCAGCGCCGGTTTCGACAGTGCACCGTGACCCGCAACTCGCTCTCGCCGAAAAGGGGGATCCGAAACGCGCCGCGTGTCTCGGTTCGAACGATCTCCTCCGGCAATGCGACCCTGAGGACCGGAAGGGGCCTGGAATCCGCATCATACTCCAGGGTTGGGACGGCGAAGACGCTGGTCCTCAATCCGTCCACAAAAATCACGGTACAGGGATCGGAGGGAACCACCTCCAGGTCCGGCCGCTCGTCCAGGACCTCGAAGGCCACGAAGCGCGAGTTCCCGGAAGCGAACCGAAAGCGCGCCGGAATGATGCGGGGCGGCCTTCCGGCTGACAGGGTGACCGGTTTCCTCTGGTCGCAGAACAGGGCTATCTTGTCGAAGACACGATTCATCGAGAGTCCCCTTCCCCAGACCGGCGGGCCTGGAAGGACGCGGCCGCGCTTCTCGCCGCCTCCCGAAGACGGTCTTCCCGTCGGCGGTCTTCGTCCCGGCTTCATTTCCCCTCCACATCCATCGGCGCTGAAGCTATTCTGAACCACGGAGCGCGGTCTGAAAAGCCTCATCCGAAATCAACCCTCGCCGCGAACCGCGGTGAACTGGACGGACTTCCCCGTCGATCCCCGAAGGGCCACGAAGAAACCGGCGGTCGACGGGTGAATTCTCCGGCCGCCGCTTGCGCGGATTTCACCGAATGTGTCTCCCCCGCGGCCGAATCTCAGCCCAGACTCGGTGTAATCAGTGGGAATCCGCAGCCTCGAATCCGACGGCTGATCGCCAACGGCTGACTCGGTGGCCCGTGAACTCAGTCCACCAGACGCCTTTGCCCCGGCCTCCAGATGCTTACCACGAACGTCCCACGAATCTTCAAGCAAGAACTTCCGCCATGGTAGCATGATCCGCAAAACCGGACGTCGCCATGCAAGTCAGATCATTTCCAGCCAAGTCGTTCGTCTTTCTCCTGTTGGCCCTTCCACTGTTCGCCATCGCAATCGGATGGAGCCAGGGGCCGGATCCCGTTTCCCGTATGGAAGTCCTACTCTGCAACCCCCTCCTGCGCCAGCTCGAGATGGAGAGCACCTGGGCGGCCGCCCGGGCGGTCGGCGTCCGTGGAATCGAGGTTCACGTCGAGCCCGATCTCTCCTGCTCGAACCTCTATCTCGGGGGAGAGACGCCCTACCGCCTCGACACCCAGGAAAACGCCTGGAGACTGCGCGCCGACGCGATTCGGAATGAGATCCGGATTCCCGTTCTGGTGGCGCCGATCCGCCTGGACCCGGCCGAGGCGCGCATCCACGGGGCTCCGGAGTGGGCCCTGACCCTGCTGGAGAACGCGCGGCAGGTCGACGCGGAACTGGTCTATTTCCCCATCGTGACCGACAATTTCCGCGAGACCACCATCTCCGACGAGGACTTTGTCGAGGCCGCGGTTTTCGTCCTCAACGATCTGGTGAGACATGGCGCGCGCCACCGGATGTCGGTCGGAATCGAGAATCTGAGCGTCTACTTGAACCGCCCCGAGATCCTACGCCGGGTGCTGGGCCAGTTCGATCCCGACGAGCTGGGTCTCTGCCTGGATCCCATCAACTTCTACTGGTACGGTCACCCCCGTTCCACGGTCTACGAGATGGTGGAGGAGTTCCTGCCGCGGACAATCCACTTCCACGCCAAGAACGTGAGTTATCCCGCCGAGACGATCGAGGCCCGCCGAACACCCGGGT
>CAYRCA010000247.1:0-6605 GCA_964422565.1 uncultured Acidobacteriota bacterium
GTGGTACTACAACCCGCGTGTGCCGATCGTGAACTACCGCTACCGAGGCACGGCGGTGCCGAAGTTCATCCTCGTGGAACAGTTCTTCTTGGATGTCCTCTATTTACACTCGAACGCACAGAACGCCTTCAAGCACGGAATATTGTCGCCACTCGGGATAACGCCGGACTCCGGTGCGGCCATCGCTCTTCTTGGAGCTGCCCGTGAGGTGGAAGACATTCCGAGGCCTAACTTGGACTCACTCCAAGACAATCCAATAGAATTCGAACGAGTTCAACGCGAAGGACTTCGGAGACGCGTAATGAGGATTAAGGAAATCTACATGCAATTGCTTTCAGACCTCGAGGCCCAGGGGGTGGACCCGCGCCTCCTCGATCAAGATTATCTAGAAAAAGAGGTACGTCCCGGGGTCTCGGTGACGGTTTGGCCCGCTCCCGACTGGGCGATGGAGATCATTACTTCTTTCGAGGATGAGAAAGGGCCAAACGGCTAAGGAGGTGTCCGATGAGGCCAAAGCTTCTTCATTATCTGTGACTGCGGACCGCGCTATGGCGCCGACTCACGTGCGCTGATCCGGAGGGGCGATTACTGGGAGCGCTACGGATCGGTTTCCCCCTTCGGCGCCTGGATCGACCGCGAGGGGAAGATGACGATCGCCGCGGCGGCGGTCTCGGTCGATTTGATTGAGAGCGCGTTTCGGCACTTCGCCGCGCGGGGGGAGATGCGCGCGGTCGGCTTGTGCGTTCAGCTGAGCCCGACGCCTCCGCGCAAGCGGAGGAAGAGCGCGACCATCGCGGTGCGTTCGCCGCTCCGTTTCTGATATACTGTCGCTAATCTGAAGTTCCGCTTCGCAATGTTGCGCGACTCAGTAGATTGACGTAGTAGCTTCTTGGATCGGGATGATAAACCCATCAACCGCACAAAGGAGGTGCTCTATCTTTCTTCAACCCGGCAGTGGCAGATCAGACAGGGTAGCCGGTATTGCCTTCCTGGCACTTGCTTGCTCGATCCCCCTGGCGGCGGCACCGGGAGAGCAGGCGGCGCTGGCGTTTACGGTTGACGACCCCCGACTCGAGTGGGGGCCCTGTCCGGAGTTCCTTCCGGAAGGATGTGGGATCGCGGTTCTTCAAGGTGATCCCTCCGAGAAGAACGCCGATGTATTCTTCAGGCTGCCCCCGAACTCGGTCATTCCTCCTCACTGGCATACGTCGGCTGAGCGTATGGTTCTCGTATCCGGGACGCTCCACCTTACGTATGAGGGGCGGGAGACGATGATTCTCCAGCCGGGAACCTACGCCTATGGACCCGCCAAGTTGCCGCACGAGGGCTTCTGCGCGGACGGCGATCCCTGCGTGCTCTTCATCGCGTTTGAATTGCCCGTGGACGCCGTGCCGCTCGGAGACACGTCGCCGGAATAACAGCGCCGGCCGACCGCCGCCCCCGGGTCTATCGCCACCGTTGCGTAAACTACGCCGACCTCAAGGTGGTGAATCGGGAACCACCACCCGGAGGGCTTCCTCGGCCGAGCGGAATTCCACCGGAAGGAAACCGGCCGGCTCACCGTCCAACTGCACCTTGACCGGGCGGCGGCTCCGGACAAGGACTCGTCTCGCCTTCCGGTACACCACGTCGGGCAGCTCGAGGTGTCGACCGGAGACGCCGGCCAGGAGATACCTGGCGTACCGGAGGTGACTGGCGGACCGGAAAAGGCAGATGTCGAGACCCGCCTCGAACAAGCTTGCCCGAGGGGTCAGGGGGAGGGTGCCCCCATACAGGCGGCAGTTGGAGACGACGACAAAAGTCCCGACCTGCACCTCGTCCTCGATCTGAACCTCGATCTCCTCGAACCGGTATCCCCAGAAGCTCCAGAACCCCGCCAGCCAGAACGCCCCCACCCCGAGGACCCGCTTCAATCGAGTCCCCACCTTGTCCAGCAGATATCCGTCCAGCCCGGCGCCACCCATAAGGTGAAAGAGGCGTCCATCCGCGCGGCCGAGGCATATCGAACGCACCCTCCCGCGAGCGATGATCTCCACCGCGGCGTCCGGGTCGCGGGGGATCCCCAGTTCCCGCGCCAGGACATTCGCGGTTCCGGCGGGAATCAGCCCCAGCGGGGTTCCCGAGCCGGCCAGGTGGGGAAGGGCCCGGTGGATGGTGCCATCCCCCCCGCAAACCACGACCAAGTCCCGGCCTTTCACCGGCAGCGACTCGTCGGGCCCCGCGGTGAGGACCCATGGCTCACACTCGATACCCGCGGCCTGAAGCCGACGAACGACGGCGTCCTCGGAGAGGGAGGGAAAAGCCCGGCCCGCTCGAGGGTTGAAGAGTAGGAGCGCTCGGATTTCGGCCACGTAAGGCTCGCGCGAGTTGCCGCCGCTCCGCGGTCCCGCCGAGCGGCTCCGGACAGAGCACAATCGACCGCTTACGTCGGATCGCGCGACGGGTCAACCCGCCACCGCGGTACCATCGGGATACGAGGGTTCGACGCCAATCCCCTCCAAATCAAGCAGATAGCGATCGCGGACGGCTTCGAACTCCTCCATCCGATCCTCCGGGATCGCGGCCTCCGATGGCAGGGACACGAGTCTCTGGGGATTCAGGAATCGGCCCCGACCATCCTGGATGCGGTAGTCGAGGTGAGGGCCCGTGGCGACACCCGTCGCGCCCACGTGTCCAATCCGCTGTCCCTGGCTGACACTCTGTCCGACCCTGACGAGAATCCTGGACAGATGGAGATAGTGGGTAGTGAAGCCGTTGGGATGGCGGATCTGTACTGTCTGGCCGCCCGCTCCCCTCCAGCCGGTGAAAACCACTCGGCCGCTTCCCGAGGCCAGTACGGGCGTTCCATGAGGGGCGGCGTAGTCCACTCCCAGATGTGGCCTGCGCTGCCGGGTGACGGGATGCAGCCTGGAATAGGAAAAACCGGACGAAATCCTGTAATCGTACTTGAAGGGAACTCTCAGAAAGGCTTTCCTGACCCCTTTGCCCTCGAAATCGAAATAACTCTTCTGTCCCGTCTCGGGGTTGTCAAAAAGAAAGGCATGAAAGGACCTGCCGCCGTGTTTGAACTCGAGGGCGTGAATATCGCCGTACTTGACGAACTCGTCCCGGTGGTAGAGCCTTTCGAAGATCAGCTTGAAGGAATCGTCGGGCTGGATAGTGGTGAAATCGATATCCCACTGCATCAATTCGGTAATCGACATGACCAGTTGTCCCGACTCTCCCGCCGAAACCAGGCGATTCCAGAGACTGTCGGTTATCCGACCGGCAACCTCCGCGACAACGACGTCGAAGACCCTCTCCTCGATTCGGGCGTCGTAGCGGTCATCCACCAGGGTTACGACCAGGTACTTGGAGTCGTCGATGTCATATTCAAGCCTCCGGAAGCGACCGTCGTCGAAGCGTTCGACGGCAAACCGATGGCCCGCCTTCACTCGATTCAGATTGTGAACGCCGCGGGTCTGCTCGATAAGTCTGTGGATCTCCGGGTCGGAGAAACCGACACCCACCAGAACGTCACGCACATTGGAATTGCGGGGAAAGTGATCCTCCATTCGCGCAACTCGAAACTCGAGGGGAACGGTCGGACCCTGAAACTCACCCAAGACCATCGGCTCATCGAGGACATCGGCCCCCGAATCGGAACTGAACCGGCCGCCCGTAACCAGAACGATCAAGGCACACAGGGAAACAAGGCAAGACGGAAGAATCGCTCTCCTGAAGCTCATAAAACCCCCCATTCACTGTTCAGCCGCTCCCCATTCCGCCGGGAAGCTTGGCGAGAAGTTTCTCCTCCACTTCCCGCGGCACCAAGCCGCGAACCGATCCTCCGAGGAAAACCACCTCCTTCACAAGGCTCGAACTCAGATAAGTATAAGCCTCCGCCGGAACGA
This sequence comes from uncultured Acidobacteriota bacterium, assembly GCA_964422565.1. GTDB lineage: Bacteria > Acidobacteriota > UBA6911 > RPQK01 > JAPXNP01 > CAYRCA01. The sequence goes on from CAYRCA010000247.1 coordinate 3,894, forward strand.
GGAAAACCGTCTCCAGTCGATCCTGAAGTCGGCGGTTCATCAGCGCCATCTGGAACTCATAGTCGAAATCACTGACCGCCCGGATACCGCGGATAATGACCTTGGCCTCCTTCGAGGAGGCGTAATTCACGAGGAGCCCCTCGAAACGATCGACCTGAACATTATCCCAACGACCCGTGACGGTCCGGAGCATGTTGATCCGCTCCTCGAGACTGAACAGAGGATGCTTCTCGACATTCACGGAGACCGCCACGATGACCCGGTCGAAGATGGTCCGTCCTCTTTCGATAATATCCAGATGACCGTTGGTGACTGGATCGAAGGAACCGGGGTATACGGCAAACACCTCCCGCGCCATGAACCCTAGATTATGGAACGCCTCCTGCGACGAAAGCAAACCCGGTCGGTTGTTCGTTGCCCGTGGTAGACTCACCTGCGATGACTTTGCGGCTCGTTCAGCGGACGATCCCCACCCTCGTGGTGGTCGCCTATCTGGCGCCGGCGGCCTGGGGAGGGAACCTGGAGGCGGGTTTCCACGCGGGCTTGGGCACCGCCGCCAACGAGGACATTCGCAGCACGGACGTTGGACCGGAGTTCGGCGTGTGGCTCATCCTGTGGCCGACCTCGCGGCTTTCCATCGCGGCCGACTGGGCTTACCTTCCAAGGGACGAGTTCCACATTTCGGTGGCGGGAGCTCCCGTGGGCGAGCGCAACCGCAACCGCCAGCATGTGGATGTGACCTTTCAATACCACTTCGGACCCTCGTCGGGCTTCCGGTTCTTTGTCGAGGCGGGGGGAGGGTCGCTCTGGAACAACCGGGACGTCATCAATCCCACCGGGACGCCCGCCTTCCTCAGGGCCGGGAAGAAGAGCGAGCGGCATTGCGTCTGGACCCTTGGCGGAGGGATCAGGAGGCGGATCGCGCCTCACCTGAACTGGATCGGCGAGATCAAAGTCCACGACCCGTGGTCGGAGACGATGAGGGGAACCCGAGTGTTCACCGGCATCGCGGTGTCCTGGAGGTAATCACAACCGGAGGGGTTGGTTCGGCGCCCGCGTTCTCCATCATGAGGTCTCGGTAAAGGTGCATGAGCTCGGTCGCCACCCTCCTGGACAGGATGCCCCTCTCCAGTTCCGCGAAGGACCGGTCGAGCAGACCGACCACCACCCGTCGCCATTCCGCCTCGACGCGGTCCGTCACCCGGGCGCGCCGGTGCCACTCGTCCGCCGCTCGCCGGACCCGGAGAAGGGTCTCGAAATCCCCAGCGGCGATGCTTCGCCGAATCTGCGACAGGAACACGGAAACCCGATTTTGCACATCTTGAAAGTCTGGACGGGTTGACATGGGCTTATCCTTCGTCTAAGATCCACCTGTCGATTTCCTCCCCCGCCCTATATAACGCATGGGCATCCGGTTTCTGCGACCCTAAACCTTGCTGGTCGCTCGCGTCTGGGAGAGGAAGAAACCCATTCTGAAAGCCATGGCCACCGCGGTGCTGCGGAGCCCCGTCCAGGTGGAGGATGTCTTACAGGAGGCTTTCGCCCGCGTCCTCAAGAGCGGGCGGGACTTCTCCTGCCCACAGGAGGCCTTCAAGTACCTGCGCACGGCGGTACTGAACACGGCCATCGATTTCTATCGGCGCATCAGGCGGCAAAGGGAGTCCGCCGCCGCCCAGGCTGAGGAAGCGCGCTTCAGCTACGCCTCCGGACAGCACAAAGACCCGCTGGGAATCCTGATCCTGGAGGAGGAGACGCGGAAGCGCGACCAACTGCTTGACGAGGTTCGCGCGGCCATGAATCGGCTGACTCCCCAGCAAAGGCAGGCGATTCAGATATTCTTCGATTCGAATCGAGGGTCGACTATCAAGGATGTGTGTCGGGAAAGCGGGGTGCCCTACTCCACGCTTCGAAGCCGCATGCTTCAGGGGATCGACCAGATCAGAGCCCACCTGCGGGCTCGGGGGTTCCGGGAATTCAACGAGGAACAGCCGCAATGAAGTGCGATCGCGTTCAACTGCCCGAACTCCTCCGGGGGGAACTCTCGGAGGAGGAAAGCGGGCCGGTCCTCGCCCACCTGGAAGAGTGCCCCTCCTGCCGGGAGAGGGCCCGACTCATGGCTCTGCTGCAGGGGGAACCCTCCCTCCTGACCTCGAGGAAGCCGGCCAAAAGGCGATTCCACCTGCCTTTGGCCGCCGTCCTCTGCGTGGTGCTGGTGGGTGTGGCGGTCCATCTGCGAATCCAACAGCGGGCGCCGGCCGTCGACGTGCACCGACTGGCCACCTCCGTTCCCTATCCTCTGATCGCCCTCACCACCCGGTCGACGGAGATGGAGGAAGCGGGGCGGTCCCGGGCCTTTGAGCAGTACGTCCGGGGTGACTTCGTTGCCGCCGCCGAGAGTTTCTCAAGACTGGAGCCGGCGCCTCGGGACGGAGATGTTCAGTTCTTCTGGGGAGTCGCCGCCTACCTGGCCGGCGACCTCCAGGCCGCCAGGCGGCATCTGGATCGGGCATCCGAGCTATCCGGGAGATGGACCGAACCTTCGCTCTGGTACCTGGCCAACCTTGATCTGAAGTCGGGCGACGCCGAGGCGGCTCGGGACCGGTTGGAGGCGCTGCGCGCGGGGCGCGGGGAGTTCGGCGAGGCGGCCGAACGTCTCCTTGAGAGGCTGGAGCCGCTCCGATGATCCTGAGGCGGCTGCCGGCGCTGAGCCTC
>CAYRCA010000248.1:0-6578 GCA_964422565.1 uncultured Acidobacteriota bacterium
GCGGCAGCGGCTGGCGGGCTTCGCCTTCGACGTCGAAATCCTGTTCGTCGCGCGAAAATGGGGCCTTCGAGCGGAGGAATTGCCGGTGGTCTGGTGCCACGCCGAGGGGAGCAAGGTCGGTTTCGGACACGCCCCCTCCATCGTCATTGACCTCGTTCGACTTCACTTGAATAATGCCAGAGGGCTCTACGACCGGTAGCGGTCCTTGCCCGCTGCCGCGGGCTTCAAGGGGGTAGTCATGATCAAGCTGGGAGTCAACATCGACCATGTGGCCACGATCCGTCAGGCGCGCCGCGCCGCGGAACCGGATCCCATCGCCGCCGCTCTGCTGGCCGAGCAGGCGGGGGCCGACGGGATCACGGTCCACCTTCGCTCGGACCGGCGCCATATCGGGGATCGGGACGTGCGCCTCCTGCGGGAAGTAATCAAGACACGGCTGAACGTCGAAATGGCCTTGACCGAGGAGATGATGGCGATCGCCGGCCAGATCCGGCCCGACACCGTGACTCTGGTTCCGGAAAGTCCTGAGGAGTTGACCACCGAGGGCGGTCTGGATGTGGCACGGCATGGGCGGGACATCGCTGGAGCCGTGACCGTTTTGCGGGGGGGCGGGATGGAGGTTTCCCTGTTTATCGACCCGGAGATGTCCCAGATTCAGGCGGCGGCCGAGACCGGCGCGAGACTGATCGAGTTGAACACGGCCGCGTACTCGGCGGCGGTGCCTCTCGGCCTGAAGGAGTGGGAGGGTGAGTTCGCGGAGCAACTGGACGCAGTCGCCGAGGCGGCTGAGACGGCGGCGGGACTGGGATTGCGGGTTCTGGCCGGACACGGCCTGACCTATCGGAATGTTGCGCCCGTCGCGGTTATTCCCGAGATCGAGGAACTCAACATCGGCCATAACATCGTCGCCCGAGCGGTGCTGGTCGGGATGGAGCGGGCCGTGCGGGAGATGCTTCTGGCCATGAGCGGGTTCGCGGTGAACGATTGAGGCTCCCTGATCGGGGGCGCCCGACAGGACAAAGCGGGGTGCCGGGGGCGGGGACAGTCTCCCCGAAACCCCGAAACCCCGGAACCCCCGAAAGGGAACTATGAGCGGCACCCTGTACGTTGTGGCCACTCCCATCGGAAATCTGACGGATCTCAGCCCGAGGGCGGCGGACACCCTGCGCGAGGTCGATCTCATCGCGTGCGAGGATACGCGACACACCCGGAAACTCTTGACCTATTTCGGAATCGCAACGCCGACGGGCAGCTACCACGAACACAACGAGAGGACGCGGACTCCGGTTCTCCTGCGCCAATTGGCGGATGGGAAATCAGTCGCTTTGGTCTCGGACGCCGGGACGCCGCTGTTGTCCGATCCCGGGTTTCGTCTCGTTCGCGCATGTCGCCAGTCGGGTATTCGGGTGGTTCCGGTGCCGGGTCCCTTCGCCGGCGCGGCTGCCGTGTCGGTGTCCGGGCTGCCCACCGACCGGGTGTTGTTCTTAGGCTTTCCCAGCGAGCGGACTCGCGCTCTCGAGTCGGAGTTGAAGGGCTTGCGGGACTGTCGGGCGACTCTCGTTTTCTATTTGGCGCCGCACCGTCTTCACCGACAACTGGACACCTTCCGCAAAGTCCTGGGCGACAGGCAGGCGTTCCTGGTGCGCGAGATGACCAAACTCCACGAGGAAGCCCGCTTCGGAACCCTGGACCAGCTTCGAAAAACCACGGCGGAACTCGAAGCCCGCGGCGAGTACACGCTGGTGGTGGAGGGCGCTCCCGATTCGGTGCGACCGGCGCTCCAGATCGATACGGCGGCTTACGTAGCCGGGCTGACGGGTTTGCGAGGGCTCCCCAAGCGGGAGGCCATGAAAAAGGCGTCGCAGGAGCTGGGAGTTCCTCGAAGCGAGATCTACCGGGCGTGTGTCGAGCAGGATCGAGAGTAGCCCGGGCGTCCCGCCCGGGACCGCAGGAAGGGCCGCCTCCGGCTCCGGGCCGCAACGCCCGGCGTCGGGTTTGGGAGTTGTTTGGAGTGCCGAAGCTTGCTTCAGCCCTGTGGGCGCCGCCCCGCGTACCGCCGCCGGCTCGGCGGCAGCTAGTGCGCACCACCGCAGGCGCTTGGGGGCCGCGGGAGAGAGTACCCGTGGTTGGGTCCGGCGATTGGGTACGGCCGGAGGAGCGAACTGCCGGTCGCCTGTCAGACATTTCCAACGTTACACTGAAAATAGTCAACGAATCTACAACCACTTCCTCCCAAAATCATATAAGTGTAGAGGAAATTTCCGACAATTCCCACGCTGTGCGCCCTCCCACGCTGCCCGCCGGAGGGGCTGCAACTTTCCCTCACGCCACCCACCTCCCAGTCCACCGGCTACAGGCCACCTGGCGAGCACGCAGGGAACGATGGACTCGGCCATGGCTGGCTTTGGGAACTCGCTCGAAAATGAGCAAACGATGTGAACTGACGCAATGAGCACGCATCGAATAGAGTGGAGGTATGCCATGCCACATAGGGGGATTGCCGGACGATATAGTGATCCCGATGGATACAAGGTCTACCCGTCGTGGCTTCACCGTGGGCATTGGGGGCGGCTTCCGCTTTTAGCTGCACGCCAGCCGTTTTGGGGCCAGTCACGGGGACCAACTAAAACCGGCAAGTCATCGAGTTTGCTCGAGCCCCTGGCTGGAGCGGCGCAACGAATCGAGCAACAGCCCATTCCCTTATTTCGGCTCCAGTGAGCTGGAGTGGGATCCTCGCGGGCACACCTTGGGCACAATCCCCGGGGACGTTCAGAGTTTCGAGTTCAAAGTTCAAAGGGGAGCGTAGGCGGAAAGCCCCGTGGGACGGGGGTTATGGGGACTGCCCGGGGCGGGGATCGAACCCGCACGGGCCTTTCGGCCCACAGGATTTTAAGTCCTGTGCGTCTGCCAGTTCCGCCACCCGGGCATATAATCTAAGTCTAGTTTTCGCTTCTGTTTGTAGTGAGCATACGGCAACGCGCCGGCTCTTGGCAACTCTCAGATTTCGGTTTTGTCCCCTTCTCGCCCCTGATCGAGCGCCAAGCTGGAAGCTTGACTCCCGACATTTCATCGACGGGGCGCAAGATCGATTCTGGGCCTGGTTTCCAGGCAATGCAAGACGTCCTTGTTTTCAGCTGGGTTTAGCTGCTCCTTCGTTGTGTTGGACGGCGGGACAGGCAGGGATGCCTGTCTTTCCCTCCGGTTACGGGGACAGGCAGGGGTGCCTGTCTTCCCTCCGGTTGCGGGGACAGGCAGGGGTGCCGGTCTTCCCTCCGGTTGCGGGGACAGGCGGGGATGCCGGTCTTCCCTCCGGTTGCGGGGACAGGCGGGGATGCCGGTCTTCCCTCCGGTTGCGGGGACAGGCAGGGATGCCTGTGGTCCCGACGGCGCCCGCATCCGCGGGAATTATAGGGACCGTGCGTGCTTCTAATTCCGAAGCCTTCGTCGCTGTCGTCGAGCACGATCACCTCATAGGTGTCGCCGCCCGGGGCGACGCGGACCACCACGTGCCCCTGGACGGCGGCCAGCTCGTCAAACGCCTCGATATAACGCGGGATGACTTCCTCGGGAAAAGCCCACTGACCCCTCCACAAATGTTCCTCACGGCCGGGCCACAGGCCGTTGGTGAAGAAGATGTCGCGCGGGCCGGGATATATGTCCTCGCCGCGCATCCGTTCCAGGGCATGCCACCTCGGCTGGATCGAGTCCCAAACCTGAACGATGTGAACCCGCGGCCGGAGTTCGCGAAGAAACAGATAGTAGGCCTCGGACCCATGGTGGTTCGCCACGTGCACGTCCACCGGCCCGACCATCGGGGCGATGAACTCCTCCATCTCGCGCAATAGATCGCCCCCGGTGAAATAGGCGAAGGGTCCATAGCGGATCACGAAGGCAATGCTCTGATTGTTCTCCGTCACGTCGGCCCTGCGGTGCGAGGGAAACGGCGAATGGGTCTGGACGCCCTGACCGGCCCACGCCTCGGCGCTCGCCGCGATGTTTCGGATGTGGAGGCGCTCGCACCGTTCGGGTTCCCTCAGACAGACGATCTGGTCGTTTCGCCCGGCGACGAACCGCTCCATTCGCCCGCCTCGCGCCGTGAAGGCCTCGCGAAAGTTCCCGTAGGCAACCCTGCCCGCGGCCACCGGAGGATAATCGGGCCAACTTCGGTCCAGAAGCGTCCGGATCGGCACTTGCCGGTCCACATCGGCGATCCCGTCGATGTGATCGGCGTGAAAGTGGGTCATCACCGCATAATCGATCCGCCCCCCGTCGCCGTCGGGATGCCGGGCCCGGATGTAGCGACCGATCCATTCCCCCGCGGGGCGGGAGTCATCCGGGCGCCGCGGCGCTTTGAACCCCTCGGGACGGGATACCTCCGAGTCGTCGGGGGCTTCAACCAGGAGAGTGGTGCCGTCGGGGAAGATGCAGAAGGTCGCGTCCCCCCATGCGTTGATGTGGTGGATCTCCAGAGAACCGGGCTTCCAGGGTGGAAGGGCCTCTCCCTCCTGAGCGATCAGACCAGCGGGCATCACACATACGGATACAACAAACCAGAGTCGCACCGCCGATCCGAGGAAAACACGGCGTTTGCGGGATACCTTCATGACCTGTCACCCTCCTCCACCGGGACGGCCCGGCACCTGCCCTCGGAACGCCGCCGCACGCGCGGCTTCCCCCGGATCACAGAAGCGGGAGCCGAACGGGCCGGTTCTTCCGTTGAGACTCTAACGCGGCGAAAACCACCTCTTGGGTCTTGATCGCATCTTCGAGGTTACAGTGGGACTCCCGACCCTCCCGGACGCACTCCACGAAATGATCGATCTGGCCCTGGAAGGGATGGTGCACCACGTCGCTGGAATCGGGAGCGGGCAGGTCCAATCCGCTCCAGGTCTTCTCGGCGGAGCCTTCGGGAGACCAGACTTGACGGTCGAAGATGGTTCCGCGGTCCCCGAAAACACGGACCGGAAAACGATAGGGCATGACGCAGTCGTAGTTGACCGAAACCTTGCCGAACGCCCCGTTGGAGAACCTCACCAGGGCGACCTCAAGGCCGTCGTACTCCATCGGAGGCGCCTGCCCGCTCCAGGTGTGCGCCTTGGGATTGTATTCATCGGTCCGGCCCTTCCGATAGCCGCCGGCGATCGAGTGAACTTCGACGGGATCGGCCGCCTCGAACTCCCCCGGGGCGGAGAACCAGCGCAGGGCGTCGACGGCGTGGCATCCCCCGACCAGGAGGGCGCTGACCCCCCGATCGAGGGTGCGGGCGTCGTTCCACCCTCCCCACCAGCTGCCGTTGTGACTCAGGTAGTCCGTCTCCACGTAGTAGGGGCGACCGATCCGATTTCCGGCGATCAGCCGCTTCAACTCCTGAAAGAGCGGATTCCAGCGCAGTACGAAGCTCACGACGGTTCGAACGCCGGCTTCTCCGACCGATTCCCGCATCCTCCGGAGTTCGTCGAGGCTGATGCCGACGGGCTTCTCAATGACCATGTGCTTCCCGGCCGCCGCCGCCCGGACCACGTTTTCGCAGTGGACATGCTGGGGAGTGCAGATCGAGACCAGATCGATGCCGGGGTGGGCCAGGGCGCGGTCCAGCCGGTCGTAACAGGCGACGCCCTCGAGGTTCGACTCGGACGCCCGTCGCCGCGCGCCCTCCAGCGTCCGGCTGGAAACGGCCAGGATTCGCGTGAGGGGATTCTTCTTATAGGATTCGATATGCTGGGTGGAGACCCAGCCGGCGCCGTGAATGAGAACGCCGAGCTCTTCATTCTTCATGGGACAGCTTCCTTGGACGGCGGAGCGATCCGCGAAGGGGCTCCCGAACGAAGGCCTCGCCCCAGCGCCCTCGCAGGTACTCCGCGGGTCGGGTCAGACCCGCCTCCGGCTCCCTTCGCTCGGTTTGATTCGGGAGCCCTCCGATCAGAGGTACTCCTCCGGGAATTTCCAGGGACCCCTGTACTCCGGCCGGGCCAGCCGCTCGGCCTCCCGGTCTCCGACGATCTTCCCCGACGTCCGGTCGAACCGGACGGATCGGCCCAGTCGGTACGAGAGGTTCGCCAGGTTGATCGCCATGTCGACCTTCCAGTGGTAGTTCACATTGCAGCTCGGCTGCCGCCGCGACTTGACGCAGTCGAGCCACTCCCGCTCGTGGCCCGGCGACGGCGGAATCGACTTGGGCGGCGGCTCCGGGTCGCGAAGCATCTCGCCCTCGGGGACCACCTCGTGCCGGTTGTAGTTGGTGAAAAGCGTCCCGTTGAGGGCGTGGAAATAGATCCCCAGCCTTCTCGCGGGCTCGCCCCGGCCGAAGTCGAAGGCGAAGCTGTTGCAGAGGCTCATGGACCAGGTGACGGTGATGTCCCCGAATTGCCACACCGCCTCCTGTCCGTCCGGCGCGTCGCCGTCGTCGTCGACGACGAATCGACCGCCGGTGCAACTCGTGACTTCGGGAACGTCGAGCTCCAGCGCCCAGATCGGCAGGTCCAGGATGTGGGGCGCCATCCCCGGCGTCCAGCCGCCCGAATAGTCCCAGAACGAGCTGTGGTAGTAGCTGTCCGCGTAGAGGATCGAATTGAACGGCC
>CAYRCA010000249.1:0-6578 GCA_964422565.1 uncultured Acidobacteriota bacterium
GAGGAGCTTCGGATACTCCTCGACCGGATCCAGATAGCGTACCCATTCGTTGTTCGTGGAGAAGAGCTTGATCCGTTTGGCCGGATTCGCCTGGAAGCGGCCCTGCAAGATCAACCAGTTGAAGAACGCCTTGAGCACCGCCAGGTACTTGTTCACCGTGGATCTGTCCAGCTTGGAGGCCAGCTCCAACTTGACCTCTTCAATCCGGGCCCTGCTGATCTTGGCCACCAGCGCTTCCCGACCGAACCGTTCCTGCCAGAAGTCCAGCGGACCGTAGGATCGGTGTTGCATACTGCAGTAGTGCCGGTAGTCATCGAAAGCCGGCCCCAACTGCAGGTTGCGAGGCCGGATTTCATCCCAGGCGCCCCGGTCGATCTTGGCCTGTTCAGTCGCCCAGAAGCGGCCGGCTTCCCGCTCCCGACGGAACCGCTTTCGGATTCGCGATCCGTCCGGATAGAGGACCTCCACTCGGTAACGTTCGATCGCCTCATCCCAGACTGGCCCTTTGGTAAAGTCCCGGTTCCTCCGGGACTTCATGAGAGATTGGCTGTCTCCTTTCCGCCGCGAAGGTTCTTGAAGATAAAGCGGTCCAGGTCGCGGCGCCGGAACCGCACCAGCCGCCCGATCTTGACGAACGGGATTCTCCTTCCGGAGACCCAGTGGTAAAGGGTCGGCTTGGCGATAGAAAGATACCGCGCGGTCTGATCGATTGTCATTAGCTCCGTTTCCATTTCCCATTCTCGCTTCCTGGCCGTCCACCCGCTGAGGCGTGAGTCGCCTCAGCGACCTCATCAAATCACCGCGCCAAGGACGTTGCCGTCCCCGCCGTTCCTCCGGTTTTGTTCGGAGATTTGCTCCAACATGCCCGCAAGAAAGCCGTGAAAGGCCGTCGCACGCCTCGTCCGGTCGTGCGCAAGCTGCTTGGGCGTCTTTGCCGGGATGGGAGAATCGGAATCCTCCCGGACTATCTCCAGCTGGGAATTCTCCAGCTCCAGCACCACCCGGCCGTTCGTCTCGGAGTACCATTCGATGTACGGATACGCCACGTACGGGTAATAGGGCTCTTGGGCCTCAATCAGCTGGTCGTACCGCTTGCGGGCCTCCCGCCGCCGGACTTCTCGCTCGGCGTCGCTGATACCCGCATCATCCCAGGCGGACTCATTAACTGCCATGAGTCGCTCGGCGATTTCGGGTGACCAGGTGCCGAGACACAGTCCGGCGGTGATGTCGCCCGCGGTGCCCCGCTGCTGAGGTGCAAAGCCCCCCATGTACGTGCCGTCCGATCCTCCGGCCCGATCCGACGGCTCGGGGTTCGTGAGCCGAATCGTTCGACCTCGGATGTCCTCGTGGAAGTCGCCTTCCAGATCCAGCGTCACGCGAAGCGGCTTGTGCTTGTTGCGAAAGAAGCGTATCAGCCCGTGACTTTTCCCGGAACACGGTTGGTAAGCTCTCCGTCGATGAGGTTTTCGTAGGGTCGCCATGCCATAGATTTAGGCTTAATGATTAGACCCGGACGCTCCCGCGCCCAGCGGGCGGACGATAAAACGCTCTCTCCTTTCCATTTGAAGGCCAAGAAGGCCCTCTCGGTCGTTGGCGTTGTGGGCGGAGGGGTTAATGACACGTTATGAAACTCCCTCCACGATCTTTCGGGCCTCCCGAGCGTCCTCCGATGCCCAGACGCCCAAGATCCCCAAGTCGTAGTTCTTCAGGACCTTGTCGCGTTCCCGTCGAGCCGAGCGCTTGGCGGTTGCCAACGCCTCCGTCATGGCCTTGGGGGCGTCGTGCACAATCGAAAAGTCGTCGTCGTCACAGGAGAATCCGAGTTTCCGCAGCGCAGTTTCCGCGTTCTCGAGTTCTTTCCGCAGCGTTCGGACCTTCGATATCAGTTCGTTCGCCCCGTGCTCTTCGGCAAGCTTCGGCAGCTCTTCGGCCTCGACTCGTTGATCGACCGTGTAATCGCTCTCCAGTTCCTCTTGAGTGCGTTCCTTCGCTTGGGTTAGCAGCCGAGCGAACATCTCGCGCTGCTTGAGATTGATGTTGGGTAGTGTTTGTTCCATGGAAGTTGATGCTTTCTCCCGCCGCCCACAACACAAGACTGGACCGTTCCCAAAACACAGCCCTCTACCGCCCCTAAGAGGCGGGTCGGCTGAATTGCACAAATCCTTTGTCTGCCACATTAGTCCGATCAAGAACTCTCCTGTCGCCAAGAGAGTTCGGTAAGAGAGCGTCGCTCCTCATCGCCACCCGGAAATCGGAAGAAAACCGGCTGACCGACTACAGTTTCATCTACAGTCCCATCCTCACGCCTGAGGACCACGAGACGTCCAGCTAGGCAGCGCCCGGAGGGGAAGAAAAGAGCCGACCCTGGGTCGGCTCATGTTCGGGAAGGATGGACACTCATTGACTCAGAAGCTCGAAATATCGGTCGCGGTCGATTCCTGCGACTCGGAGAAGATTCTTGATCACGAACACCGGAACTTCGTCATACATGGGGATGACGAGCGGACGCTTCACTCCCGCTCGAACATAGATCAGATGATCCCCTTTCTGGCGGTCGAACCGAAAGCCCTCTTGCTCGAAAACTTTGACCAGGCTTCGGTAATGGACGGGGCGGATCGCGGCCATCTAGCTCAGCGTCAAGTTCAGACGATCGAGGGCCACGAATTCCGGAGGCCGCCACTGGTTGCCCTCGCGACGGTAGCCGGCTTCCGTCAGAATCTCCTCCAGGGAACCGAGATCCCGACTCGTTTCCAGATAACCTTGAACCGCGTCGCGGATGTTCCGTCTCGCTTCGTCCGGATCTTTCCCGCAGCTGGATAGATCGAGTTCCGGCACATAAGCGACCAGCATCTCTCCTTCCCGAAAGATGTGGACGGTAAACGATAGACCCTCCATGGGATTGTCCTCCTGATGGGCTGCCGGTTGATGAAACATACCTGAATTCTAGCACTTGGCCGGATTCCGTCAAGATAGGATCTCGATCGCTTCCTCAAGGAGTACGAGGCGAAATATCCCAAGGCGGCCGACTGCCTGGCGCGGGACCGGGACAGTTTGTTGGGCTTCTCCTTTCTTTGGCCCGGGTGTGGAGCCCGCCGGCTACGTCCCAGATGCGCGCCGGCCCGTCCCGACCGGCGGTGACGATCTTGCTTCCGTCGGGCGAGAAGGATGCTTGCCTTACCGGACTTCCTTACCGGACTTCCATGACCCAGGATCGCATGAGGGATTCCCTCGCCGCATAGCCGGAGAGCCTCGGTTGCAGGGGAGGTCGACGATGCAGTCGCATACGGTCGCCGCGGCGCTGGGCGCGTTTCTCATGCTCGCCGGAACCCCTCCACAACCGACGGCTCCAGAAGCAACCACTCGGACCGAACGGCTCTCGAGCCCGCCGAGGAACCCCCTGAAACCGTCTAGTAGAGCCTTCACAAAGATCAACTGGATGCCCTGCAGGAAGGTGATCCGGTGTTACGACAGTCGCTGCAACGGGATCTATTTCGAGTGGAGCAGATCCTTTCACACCGGCGCCAACCGATTCGGTCTTGGCCGGAGGGCACCGTGGGAACGTCGGTCCCGAAGGAAGCCGAAAGGTTCTGGCCTCATGGCCGCGGGAAAACTCATGATCTCAGGTCATCCAAAAACTCCGACGCGGGTTCCACGCTGGTGACGAGCAGGTGGTCCCGGGCTCGGGTGCAAGCGACGTAGAGCAGGTGGCGCTCGGTATCGTATACGTCTTGAAGGTCGGCGGCGTCGCCGACGTTTTCGATGCGTTCCTGCAGAGGGATGACCTCGTCGTCGCAGGCCATCACCGCCACTGCCCGGAACTCAAGCCCTTTCGCCAGATGCATGGTGGTGATCGACACAAACCCGCCGGCTGTGTCAACCTCTTCGTCCAAAATCCTGAAGGGTAATTCGGCCTTCTTCACCGCCGCTTGGGCGCGGTCAATCTGGGCCGTCGAACGTACAAAAACGCCGAACTCGTGGGGAAGCAATCCGCTCTTGGTCTGGGCCGCAAGCCACGCAGCCACCGCGTCAACCTCTTCGGACTCACACGCAAAGCTGCGGATGGTCGGCGGCGGCCCGTTGAAAACGGAGATGGCGTCGCTTCGCTTTTCGGTGTTTCCGTCAATATCCGTAATCTCGGGCGCCAGAAGACGGTCGGCCTGGCGCCGAATCTGGTGGGACGTTCGATAGTTGACGCGCAGCGTCCGAGAACGACCTCGAATGTCCACCCCGAGGGATTTCCACGAGAACGGCTGCTGAAAAATGCGCTGGCCCAGGTCGCCGGCGAAGAACAGAGCGTTGGGGCGATCGCCGCCCAAGGCAGAGAAGAAACGGAGTTGGGCGACGTTGATGTCCTGAGCCTCATCCACGACGGCGAAGTCGAATGGAGGGTCCTTTCTTTGGGCCATCACCCCGGCCAGCACCGTGAAGACGGAGGGCTGCGTCAGAAGTCCCCGATCCTTCAGGCCGTCGCGCACGCGCTCGAAGATGGCCCACAAGACCTCTCGGCTCGCCTCCGGAAGGCGCGTCTTACGACCAAGGCGGGCCACGTCGCGATAGGCCTCCCAGTCTTCCAGCCGCCACGCGTCCACCACCTGTTCCCATTCGGCAACCAAAAAGGGCAAGCCGAACTTATGACCGCCGACGGTCGCCGAGGCCTCGCGAAGAAGCTCCCGCAGCTCGTCGCCGCCGACGAGCCTGACCGCCCCGAAATGGGCCTTGTAGAGCCGCAGACCCAGCGCCTCGAGGGAGTGGACGTCGATGCGTTCGCCCAGACGCGGCTCGTTTCCGATCAACCGTCGCAGCTTCGCGTTCAGCGCCCGAGCCAAAGTGTCGGAAAACGTGGCAAGCAGCACACGGGCATCGGGATGTGTCCGTGCCAAGTGGACGGCTCGGTGCAGGGCAACGATGGTCTTTCCGGTACCGGCGGAACCGGACACGCGGGCCGGGCCGGAGTAATCCCGCTCCACCCACTGCCTTTGTTCCGGGTGCAGGAAGATCGCCCACTTTTCCCACGGAGAATCGAGGGCCCGCTCCAGCTCCTCGAGATTCGCCATTACCCGGAACCTGCGCTGCGCGTCGGGATGGTCGAAAGGATCGGCAATCGGTTCTGCCGGGCGCGCCATCCGAGGCGTGCCGCCGGTCGCCAGCTCAAGGAGTGCCTCGGCCGCTTCGGCCGGCAGCCGCTCGCCCAGGAGAAGCAGGCCGTCCTCATCCACGCGACGCACATCGTCGAGCCACTCGGACGGCACCCCGAAGCTCAGGAGTTCCTCGTCGGATCTGTCGGCGAACAGGACCGGCTTCGTTGGCGCGGATGCCTTCGCATGGACATACACCGGCACCACGACCTCACGCACGGTCTCGCGGATCTCGACCAGCTGCGCCGCACCGGTCTTCGGATGTGTCTCCAATTTGCGGCGCTCCGCCCAGTCATAGGCCCGGTCGTGGTGGCCGACATAACAGAGGAGCAGGCTGTCCGGCGTCCGGTGCACAATTAGGCGGATGTCCGCGTTCACCCGTACCGACCAGAAGTTCTTGTCCCGCGCTCGATCGAGCTTGTGAAGACCGAGGCCCGGCCCGGCCGGGTTCATCTGGAGATCAAACGCCGTCGTTTTGACGGATTTCCGCTCCTCGCCGGTCAAGCTCGCCAGGCTGTCGGTAAAGCTGTCCGCAATGCGGAAGTCCATCATCTTGGCAAGCCTGCACCGCAAACGCAGGGCGCATCGCTCCGTTCAGGTGTCCGGCGGATCCCGCCGACGCCAGCACGGGACTTCGAAGGACGGAAGGACGGCATTCCGTCAACCTGGAAATCCTTCATACCCTGAACACCTTCATCACTTCGTCTCCCAAGTGGTTGATTACCTTGACCGCGATGCGCCCTGTTGCGGGTTTGTCGAAGGGGCGGGAGGTGTCGCTGTTCAAGGTCGCCCAGGCTTCCTCGTCGATTTCCGCTTTGAGGGTGGTTTTGAGGGATTTATAGGGGTCGTTTTGGCCGAGGAAGTAGGCGTGGCGGACGAAGAAGCTTTCTCCACTATAGTCGGTGTCGATGAAGCAGCAGGCGATGCCGTCGGCGCTATCCGAACGGACCTCGCCCGCACTGGGGTCGAAGACATCCACGCCGTTCACCTTCACCTGTAGCTGGCCGTCGGTTGTCTCCAGAACGTCGATGTCCGGCTCGCCGAAGATCACGAAGAGGTTGCCTTTGCCGGTGGCCTTCAGGTCCTCGGCCATATGGAGATCGGCGTTCATGCGGGCCTTGAGCACCGGGATGCGGCCCAGTTTGTGGAACTCTCCGGCGTGGGCGTCGTAGTTGAAGGCGCAGGCGATCAGGACATCGAACCCGGCGTCGCCCGCCTCGCGGGCCGCCTCGACCAAGTCGGGCCGGGAGACGGTCCCGAACTCGGGGCCGATGAAGATACCGGCGCGCTTCTCGGCGTCACCTTCCCGGTGACGGCCTTCGGCGCAGATGTACGTCCCCGGCCAACCGGTGAGCGAGGTGAACGCGATCTTGTCCTCCTTGTGGGCCTGCTGGACGCCCGCAGTCTTGAGGTTCTCCAGGATCATTCGTTCGAACCTCTGTG
>CAYRCA010000250.1:0-480 GCA_964422565.1 uncultured Acidobacteriota bacterium
TTCCAGTGGCTCTTTCTCGCCTCGAAGGTCGTCGCCGAGACCCGCCCGCGACCCCCCTCTGCGTGGGGGACGATCCGGGTGGCGGGAACTCCGCCGGCCCCGATGGCGGAGAAATCGGAGCCGTCGTCTCCCATCTCCACGTGGTCGAGAAGAACCGCCGCCCGGGGACCGACGAGTCCCTTCAACGATTTCAAGATGCCCCGGTTGACCCAGCTCGTCCAAGGGTCCATGGTGACCGTCTGGTTTTGCCACCGGACCCAGTCGTGAGTCACGGGCGTCCCGCAGGGACAGTTCAGAATCACCGCATCCGGACGGTACTCCCTCGCCGTCTCGTAGATGATTCGGAGGATTTCCCCATAAGCCTCGGATGCCTCGTCGGGGCTCGCGTGCCGATGTTCCGGGTCGTGGCAGGCCGGGCAGATGTAGACGGCGTCCTGCTTGAGTCCGTCGATCTCCCAGTCCCGGAACATTCTCACGGTC
>CAYRCA010000250.1:490-6521 GCA_964422565.1 uncultured Acidobacteriota bacterium
TTTCGGACTCCGGGGAGGAATCCGCAGGCGTAAGCGTATCCCCGCTTGGAAAGTTCCAGCCGGCCCTCCGGGTCGCGGACGAACCAGTCGGGATGCTCGTTATAGAAACGGGAGAGGGCGTGATGGGGATGCTTTCGGATTTCGATGGAGGCCCCGGGGTGTTCGCGTTCCCAGGCTTCCAGGTCCGGAGCCGGATCGGCCTCGACGGGAATGGTCCAGAGCTTGACCCTCATGCCTTCTCGATGGCAGGTCTGGACAAACTCCCGCAGGTCGTCCTCGCCGCCCGGGAAAACATCGGCGCGCGGCGTCCAGTCGCCCACCGCGTCGAACCAGCGGTCATCCAGTGTCATCCATCGAATCCCCATCTCCCTGAGGTCCGGAATCATGGAGAGCACCTGCTTCCGAGTGTAGTCCCTTCGGAAGCCCCAGGAGTCCCATTGGGGTTCATAGGCTTCGCGCGTCGCCTCGGGCAATACCGCTCCGGAGGCGGCGAGCAGCCGCCGGTAGGCCTTCAGCGCTTTGAAGAAATCGCCGCGGTGAAGAAGCAGCAGCCCTCGAGGCGAGGACAGCCATCGGCCTGTGGGAAAAGGACCCCGCAAAGTCCGACGCAGTTCGATCCGGATCCGCCCCTTGGAGGAGACGCGAACCGGAACCGAAACCGGCTGGTGGCGGGTCTCCGCGTGACCGACGGCCACTCCGACGCGTTTGCCCCAGACGTCGACCAGAGGAACTCCGCCGCCGAAACCGGGCTGGGTCCCGAGCCGATAGGCCGGATCGGGTCCCCCGCCTTCGAACGATTCCGCGACACCCAGGTAGTTTCTCTTGAAATGGCCGGGAGCGAGTTCCTGAAGGCAATGCTCCCGTGTTTCCGCGCTGCCGTGATAGGCCCAGGGCATCCCCGGGGCGCCCCCCATAAGCGCGGTCGCATCCAGTGAGACGGAGTTCAGCACGAGGCTGAGAAGGGGTGAAACGGCGGAGTCGGGGCACTTGATTCGAAGGCGCGTCAAGAGCGAAGTCGGAAGCCGCGGATACCACTCGAAAAGAACCTCCGCCTTCAGAGACGCTCCGGAGGACCCGTCGCCCCTCCAAGGGACGCGCAGTTGGATGCCGGGTCCGTAAAGCTCCACGACTTCTTCCGGCGGGGGGACCGAGGTCAGTTCGGGACGAAGGCTTGCGAGGAGTCCCTCGGGTCCCTCGACGCCGACCATCGGCGTGGATGGGGAATCGCGCCCCGGGTGCGGATCGCGCCACGCGCCGCCGTCCCGGAGGGCGAGGCGGAGGGCTCCCTCCGCGTCGAGTCTGATACGAAGCGGTCCGGCCTCCAATTCGATCCGGCGATCTTGCCGGGAGAAGCGGTAGCGGAGGTCACTGGCCGGGGAGTCGGTCATCTCCCGTCTCTTATTACCAGTCTTCGCCCTCGGACGCCAGAGCGCGCCCCGTTCATCGAGCGGCCTGGTCGGACGCCAGGAACCTTCCCGCCCCGTAAAGGAGAAACAGGATCAGGAACATCACCCCGCCGACGATTCCGGCGGAAACCCGCTCCATGAGAAAGGGCAGGGTGAAGGTGATGATTCCGCCGCCGATGAAGGGAGCCGAAAGCGGCGCGGCCAGCGCATAGTCGGCCGGCGCCGGAGAACGGAAATCACTGTCGATGATGCGCAACAGCATGAGGCCCGTGGCCGTGGTTCCGGTCGACATTCCGTAGTTGATCAGGCCCAGCTCGAACCAGTAGTCCCGGGGCAGAAGACGGGGAGCAAGAACCAGCGCGCAGAATGCGACATAGGCGAAACCGAGGAGCAGAAGAAGAACCACCGGTTGGAGCATCCGGACCAGGGCGATACCGCTGATGACCCCGTAGATGAGTCCCACTGTGGCCACCAGGAAGGCGAGGTCGGGGCCTTCCTGGAAATCCTGCGAACGGTAGACTTTGCCCATCGCGGCGGCCGTTCCGTGGCCTCCGGCGAAGCCGGCCTCGATCAGCTGCCCGAAGGAGTGGGGAACGTCGAAACGGTCGGCGACAACGAGCCAGGTCACCAGTATTCCGAGAGCGGCCTGGCCGAAAACGATGATCCACACCATGATGCCCTGGCGGAGAGCACCCCTGAGGCTGTGGCCCAGGGGCTGGGTCGGTCGGTCCAGAAAGAGTCCGGCGAAGATGACTGCGATCAGCCATCCCGGCCAGGACGCGAGGTGTGCGACGATCTCGGGAGGGATCCAGCCCAGCAGAGACGGTCCCGCCGCCAGTCCGATCAGCCCGCCGAGGATCGAGGCCGGGATGTAGAGGACCTGAAGCATCCGAATCCGGGCCCTGAGCAGTACTGCCACAGCCAGTAGGGCGAGCGCGAGGATCAGGGCGTTCTGCATGGCTTATTCCCCTTGGCTTTCGGACGCTGAAGTCGGCTCGGAACTGCGCCCGAGACGGGGCCGGTCCCCGATTCTCCCCCGATTCTCCTAGATGACTCCGACGTCGCGGACGCGCGGCACCGGACCGCGGCCGTCTCCGAGGGGTCGGGGTGGTGTTTGGTGGTGTTCGATTATCGGTCGCCCGGTGCCCCAAGTGCGAACGTGGAATCACACGGCTCGGCCTTCGGCAAGAATCAAGAGTCAGCGGGCGGCGCGCGGCGATCCACCCCGAATCCCCGTGCGACGCTTCGCCCGCCACCTTGAAAAGGGCCGATGGTGATCCTCAGAAAATGAGGCGCAACCTCGGACTAAGATCTTCATCGGAAAAGCTTGGAAAGGAGGTGGCGCCATGATCTACAGGATTCCCGACAGGTACGACAGCCGCTTCAGGTTTGTCCTGGTTGCCGCCGAACGGGCCCGTCAGCTCCAGTCTGGTGCTTCGCCGAAACTCCGCGTCCGATCCGGGAAACCGGCTCACGTCGCCATAAAAGAGGCCGAGGCGGATCTGATCGATTTCGACGTCCTTGTGGAGGATGGGCAACCTGATCCTGACGAACAGGCGGCGTAAGCGCTGGGCCGCGTCGAGGACATTACTTCGTCGATGGATTTGGTGTTTCCGGCGGTCGCACCCGCCCGCATCGGCGGGCGGCTCCCTCAGTCGGAAACCATGATGGCGACCTTCCCCCGAACCTCGCCGGACTTGAGGCGGCGCATTGCCTCCGGAGCCCTTTCCAGGGGAAAGGTGGAGTCGATCGGAGAAACGAGGCGGCCCGCGCTCATCCAGTCGGCGAGGCGGGTCAGGTCTTCTCTTCGCGAACGTACCACGAGAATCCGGCAGGATTTGCGCGTCAGCACCGCGTGCACCACGCCCAGGAAGAATCCAAAGGACGGGAGAAGAGTCACATAGGCGCCTCCGGACTCGAGGATACGCGCGCAGCGACCGAATGAGGAGGTCGACGCCACGTCGAAGACGATGTCGAAAGTCGTCTTCAGGTCCGCGATGTCGGTTTTCTTGTAGTCAATCACCTGGTTGGCGCCCCATTCCGTGACGGCCGTCGCCTTTTCAGCGCCGGCCGTCGCCCAGACTTCCGCTCCCTCGTTCCTGGCGATCTGAACGGCGTAGCTCCCGACTCCCCCCGAGGCGCCGTTAATCAGGACTCGCTGCCCGGTTCGCAGCCGAGCCTTTCCATACAGGCCCTGGAGCGCAGTGCTTCCAGCCGTTGCCGCGCAGGCGGCCTCCGTGTGGGAAAGGTCCGGCGGCTTCGGCGCGGCGGTCTTCTCGGGAACGACGACGTAATCGGCGAGACTTCCCTGGACGTTTCCACGGGAGTAGGGCAGGAAACCAAAGACCGCGTCCCCCGCTTGGGTGTCCCGGACGTCGTCGCCGACCTCCTCCACAACGCCGCTGAAGTCGAAACCCAAGACCAGCGGAAACCGGGCGGCATGGAGAAACCTGCCTCCGTCCCGGCCGGTCAAGACTTTCCAATCGGCGGCGTTGAGCGCCGCGGCACGCACCCGGACCAAGAGTTCTCCCCGGCCGACTTTGGGTTTGGGCAGCTCCAATAGCCGCAGGTCGTCAAGACCGCCGAATCGATCCGTAGCGAACGCGCGCACGTTACACCTCCAGTTCGGCCTGTATGATCGAACTCCGAGGGGATGGAAGTCTGTTGGCTTCGAAGCGTACTCAAGCTCCCGAGCGGCTGTCAAGCGGCAGTTCCGTGTCTCCGTGTTCGACGTACGGGTCGCCGACTCGTTCGGGTGGCGGGCTTCATTCATCTCCTTCCGGCCGCGCGCGGCGGCCTCGCCGGGGTGGATGGGCATCTTGACCTGACGGCGGGGCTTGGATATCTTCTATCACTAGCGCGAT
Source organism: uncultured Acidobacteriota bacterium (assembly GCA_964422565.1). Lineage (GTDB taxonomy): Bacteria > Acidobacteriota > UBA6911 > RPQK01 > JAPXNP01 > CAYRCA01. Next base: position 4,761 of record CAYRCA010000250.1, read on the forward strand.
CTCGCGCCTTACCAGCGATTTAGATGAATAGGCGCTCTCCACGTCCTGACGGTTGTCGGTCGATGCCAACCCCAGGGCTACAGTCATGAGGGGGAGCGCGATGAAAGGGAGGTGCCCCTGTGAGATTACAGTCTCGTCGAGAGAATCTTCGTCTGCTTACCGTCGGCGCGGCGAGCACGGCTTTGTCTCCGGTGATCGTGGGTTGCGCCGAGGTGCCCCGCCCCCCCGCGGAGACGCCTGCCGCGCTCACGCCTGCTGTTACCGAGACCCGCGACGGCGTCTATTTTCTTCCCGAACTGCCTTACTCCTACGACGCCCTCGAGCCGCACATCGACGCGCGGACCATGGAGATCCACCACACGCGCCACCATCAAGCCTACGTCAACAATCTGAACGGAGCCTTGGAAAGATCTCCGGTTTTGCGAGAGAAACGGCTGGAGGAGATGTTGACGGATCTTGCCGGGGTGCCGGAGGAGGTCCGGATCATCGTGCGCAACAACGGTGGCGGGCACTTCAACCACACCTTCTTCTGGGAAATCATGAGTCCCGAGGCCGGGGGTGCTCCGGTCGGCGATCTGGGCGCGGCCATTGATGACGCGTTCGGCTCCTTCGACGCCTTTAGGGAGCGTTTTCAGACGGCGGCGCTGGGTGTATTCGGAAGCGGATGGGCCTGGCTGGTCAAGGACGGGGCGGGGGACCTGGAGATCATTGCGACGCCCAATCAGGACACGCCCACGATGGTGGGGAGGCATCCGATTCTGGGAATCGACGTGTGGGAGCACGCTTACTACCTGCTCTATCAGAACCGCCGCGCCGAGTATGTCGACAATTTCTGGAACCTGGTCAACTGGCTCCGCTGCGACGAGCATTTCCGATCCGCGTGAGCGGGCTTCCGTCCCCGCGGACGTCGGCCCGCCCTTCCAGTTCGCGGGGGTGAACCCGTTAATTAACCCGCCGCCTCGTGTCGGTACACGTCCCAGGCGAGATACGTTCCCAACGCCTCGGCGAGAACGTCGGCCGTCTGCGAGGCGTTCATCGCGACGTGATGCTCGAAACCGTTCTTGCAGATGTAGCGCATCAAACCCTGAAGTCCCGGGACCTTTACGACGGCCCGGCTACCAAAAGTCTCCAACGGGTCGTCCGTGAACCGGCCCTCGCCGACGTAGCCCCGAATGCGGCCGTTCCGGTCGTCCGTGCTGACGCGGGCGAACGTGACCGGACCGGAGGGAGTTCGACCCGAGACGGCGCCGAAGGTGTTGGACTCGCCCAGGGTCGTCCCGAGAATCGGGGCGGTCCCGATGGTGATATCGGGAAGAAAGCTCTTGGCCCAGTGGCCGCAGTGGAAGAACACGCACTTCTCCGGATCACCGCCATAGTTGTTGTTCCAGTCGACCAGGGCGCTGGGCGTCCCCGAGGCCAGCTGCAGCGCGTACATTCCCACCACACCGGTGATATCGACTTCGCAGGCGCTGGGCAGGAAATTGTCGCTCATCATGCTCATGACGGTGCAGACGTTCACGCCGTAGTTCTGCTGCATGGAGCTCCAGCACTGAATCGCCGTCGCGGTCAGCGTGTAGTCCTCCATCCAGTCGGATAAAACGATGGCGAGCTTGGCCATCGATACCAGCTTGGGGGGCGGTACGGCGGACGCGTCGGCGTAGGCGCCGATTTCGTCAAGCTTCGCCTTGACACGCGTATCGTCGTCGGAGATCTTCTGGGCCCCTCCAAACGCGTCCGACAAGTCAAGTGTACTGACGCTGA
>CAYRCA010000251.1:0-6519 GCA_964422565.1 uncultured Acidobacteriota bacterium
GGCTGCGGCGGATCCCGCACGGACGCACTCTTACCTACGGCGAGCTGGCGCGCCGGCTGGGGGTGCCCGGTGGGGCGCGGGCCGTGGGCCGGGCCTCGGCCATGAACCCTGTGCCAATCGTGGTTCCCTGCCACCGGCTGGTCGGCGGGGGCGGGCGACTGGTCGGGTTTGGCGGCGGCATCGAGCTGAAGGAGCGGCTCCTGGAGTTGGAGGGGGTTCGGATCCCCTTCTCCTGAGTCTGAACCGGTGTCCGTCATCCGGATCTGGAGTCGGCAGCCGTCCCGGCTCCCCTCACTCTCCTTACCCTCCTTGTCCTGTTCGTCTTCATCTCGGCGTGAGCCGGGGCCAGGCGAACTCGATACCCTGGACCTCGAGATCGCGCTGGAAGTCGGCCAACAGGCGGGGGTCGTTACGGATCTTTCGGGGCGGCTCCCGCAGATCGAGCGCGCGGGCCGCCAGAGAGCCGGCCGCTTCGCCGATGTTCCACTCCACCGGATGAAGCCGGTAGCAGCCATTGGTGATGTGAGTGACCCCCAAGGTTTTTGCAGGCTGGCAGGAGGTTCTCGACCCGCACCGGGAGGAGGGCGCCCAGAGGAATCTGGAAGGGGAGGGAACTGATGTCGATGTGGTTGTCGCCCCCGGAGCTGGGGTGCAGATCGCGATGCGGTAGCTGCCCACGCCCACCGAATCGGCGAAGGGGGCCGCCACCAAGGCGGCGGGCAGGGCCAACAGGATCCCCGCCTGCTTCAGGAAGTTCCGTCGGTTCTCCGCCCTCCCCGTCCTCCTCACCTCGGATTGACCCCGTGGAACCGCCCGCTTTTCACGGCCCGAGTTGGTGGGGATGCCAGACCTGCATTTCGACCGGTCCGCGGTTGGCCCAGGCGAAGTAGGGAATCAGGGCGACCTCCCCGGCTTCGGAAAAGACGGTCCGTCCCTCACCGAGGGGAAAATAGGGTTCCATCCGAGCCCAGCCCGGCTCCTGAAACACGCCGCGGGCCCGCAGCACAGTCACTCCCCCCAGGAGATCGGGCTGGAACTCCGGCCGAAAGGCCTCTCCGGCTTCGGTTTCGAGGAGCAGCGAGAGATCGAACACCGACCGGGACGGGGGAATCTCGTGTCCCTCCAGGCAGTAAACCAGGGGGCCACGCCGGACCGCTATTCGGCCGCGATTCTCCCTCAGACGGGGATTCGCCTCCAGCACCGACAGGGGCGAGAGGAACTCGATCTCGACTCGATCTCCGGTTCGCCACTCGCGGCGCACCTCGGCGTATTGGCCGGGCTCGACCCCCGGAAGCGAGGCGCCGTTCACCTTGATTGACGCCCCGTCGGACCAGCCCGGAACGCGCAGGAACAGGCTGAACTCGGCCGGCGGGGAGAGGGTCAGATCGAACGCGACCTCGAATTCCCAGGGATAGGATGTGCTCTGGTCGATCCGGGCTTCGGTTCCGTCGTCAAGGGTCCAGCTCACACGGGAGCGGTCGTAGAAGTGGACCCAGAGTCCCTGGTCGCTGGTGGTGTACAGGTAACCCGGCAGCGAGGCCAGGGTCCGCTGGATGTTTGGCGGACAGCAGGTGGTTGCGTACCACTGCTGCCGTTGAAAATCGCCCCGGGATTCGAGGGGATTCCGATAGAAGTACTCGCGCCCCGTCAGGGAGACGCCCGACAGTGCCCCGTTGTAGAGGGCCTGTTCGGCCAGATCGGCGAAACGAGACTGACCCGTCAGAAGAAGCATCCGCCAGTTCCACATGAAGTTGCCGACAGCGGCGCAGGTCTCGGTGTAGGCCCGCTCGTTGGGCAGCTCGAAGGGCTCCCCGATTGCCTCCCCCAGTTCTCGGGATCCAAGGCCACCCGTCAGGTACATCTTCCCGGAAACCATGTCCTTCCACAGCCGGTCCAGAGTCTGGCGGACCAGAGGATCGCCGGTCTCGGCGAAGAGGTCGGCGGCACCTGCGTTCGCGTACATACAGCGCACCGAGTGGCCCTCGACGACCGACCGTTCCGTGTAGGGAATGAAGCTGAAGGTGTAAACGATGTCCCGGTCCCGAAGCTGGAGGCCGTTCTTTTCGGCGAGAAGGAGGTAGCGGGCGAAATCCAGATAACGCCGATCGCCGGTTGTACGGTAAAGCTCGACAAAGGCCATCTCCACCCCCGGGTGTCCGGCGAAGGCTGGCTTCCTTTCCTCTCCGAAGGTGTCGACCACGTGATCGGCAAAACGCAAGGCCACCTCCAATAGATCTCGCCGTCCACCGGTGGCCCTGAAATGGGCCACGGCCGCCTGGATCAGGTGCCCGAGGCAATAAAGCTCGTGTCCATGCAGGAAATTCGTCCAGCGCTCCCCGCGCCGCTCGAGCGAATAGTAGGAGTTCAGGTAGCCGTCCTCCTCCTGGGCGGCGGACAACAGAGGGATCAGCTCATCGAGGCGGGCGGACAGTTCCGGCGCGTCGAAGGAGTGCAGAGTGTGAGCCGCGGCCTCCATCCATTTGTACAGGTCGGAATCGGTGTACAGGGGACCCCGTCGTTCCGGAGGGCCCGAGCCCGCCAGACGACGGAAGTTGTCGACGATTCCGTATTCCTCCAGGAGGTCGTAAAGAGACGGAAGGCTGACGGACTGGTTGACGTGCAGCTTCGGCAGCCAGAAACCCTCTCCCAGTTCGACGGCCCGCTGGGGGAGGGTGCGCAGCTCGAACCGACTGTCCGGAACGGTGGCCACCACCCCTGCGTCGATCGGTGAGTCGGTCCCCTCGGGGGTCTGCGCGATGGGACGCACCCCCGCCGTCAGAACCACTATGAGCAAACCGCCTCGCCACTTCATCGTATTCCTCATTTTCGGCGGTCTCCTGACCGACAGGGATCCCTCGAACTCCCCGAAATGTTCTCGAAAAATGCGAAAAATGTAAACATTCAGGTTCCCTCGTTCGTCTAATAGGTTGGAGGCATGAAGGGTATTCGCAATCGAGGCCGTCGGGACTGAATGAAGTCGAACGGCGGATCGGGGACAGGGCTTCTAACGCGCCTTTCTCCGGGGCACAAGCGATGGGGCGGCTGTGGAGATTCACCGGCCCTCCGTTCCGGGAAAGGTAATCGTTCAAACATAACCACAAGGAGGAAATCGTGAGGAAGATGCTTTACCTGGCCATTATCCTGGTGCTCTCGGCAGGCCTGGTCATGGCTTCCGCCGTGGGAAAGACACACCGCGTGGAATTCGCCACCAAAGCCATCATCAACGGGGTGGAGTTGGAGCCAGGCCAATACCGGATGAAGGTTGACGAAGCAGATGTGGCCGAGTTCTACTCCGGCAGGACTCTGGTGGCCAAGGCAAAGGTCGAAATCCAGCCGATCGGATCGGCGGTGCCCAACAGCGTCAGCCAGAGGGTGGACGGGCAAGTCGTCGAGATCCGGCTCAGAAGAGAAAGGGTTGTGTTGGTCGAATCCTGATTGCGCGAAGGACTTCCCGACCACACACAACCCCCCGTGGCCGGGTCCCCACGGATCCGGCCACAACCCACTTCCCCGCTGAGAGGCGGGGATCAATCAACAAACACACGAGAATTACGTGGTTTGAAACCACCCTAGAACAATTCGGTCCGCAAAAGCAAGTGCATTTCGAGCCCCCGAGCCCCCCTCGCCCCGACAGCGGCTGGCCCGCCGGTGATGCGTCTCTTCTCTTCGAGTGCGTTTGACATCTGTAAAGCATAAAGAAAGACAATCACTCTATGCGTACGACTCTGGATATACCCAAGGAACTGATCGAGGAGGCCCAGCAGTTGCTTGGTTTCAAATCAAAGGCCGATACGGTGATCCTGTCCCTGCGGGAACTGATTCGGAAGCGCCGGATCGAGGAGCTTAAGTCTCTTGCGGGGAGGGTGCAGCTGGAGATCGACATCGCTGCTTCCCGGAGACGGCCCGCGTCATGATCTTCGTGGACATATCCGTCTGGATCTCGGAGTCCGAAGGGGAGGCTCATCGTGTTCATCGACTCCGCGAGCTTCCCTCTTCGGCCGTTCCGGTCAGAGAGTCCAGCCAGCTGTCCGGCTCGTGGAGGCGGCGCCAAAGATCTTCGAAAATCCGCCGCTCAAGAGGCCGTTTCAGCTGGAAGTGGAAACCGCCCTCGCGGGTGTCGACCCTGAAGTCATACTCCGAGCGGGCGCCGACGCTCTCGATTTGCTCGAGCGGCCACCATCGGCTGTGGCCGGTGTGTGGAGTGAGGTAGAAGACCGCTTCCTCGGCGACGATCACCTCCCCGTCGCAACCGCCGCCCAACCCGTGCCCGTGTTTGGCCGGAATCCGAACCAGAACCCGTTCCGGTTCCGGAAACACGGCCGTGGCTAAGGGAGTCGGGATCCGTTCCGCCAGAAATACAACCACCTCGGGTGTAATCTCGCCCTCGATCAGCTCGAAAGTGAAGCGCCGATCCCGGTTCAGATTCCACCTGACGTCCTCGTAGGAGAGGATCCGGATGCGCCGCGGCGACTCAACCCGAAGCTCCTGGATTTCGTCGAAGCTCCACCGATGGGACTGGTCCTCCCCTTTTTCGGCCTGAAAGGCGATGCCTTCGGCCGTGATGGTCAACTCTCCGACCCTATTTCGCAAAAGCCGCTTGTGCTCCGCTTCGAAGGAGAATGCGTCGGCTCCTGAGGCCGGCGCCGTGAAGGCCCAACCCAACAGAATGATTGGCAACGTTCCAAATCTCATAAGCACTCCAAGCCCTCGGACAAGCGGGGCTGCCTCAGCCCGTCAAAGGCCGCCCCGGAACCTTATTTTCCTTGTGGGGCCAGGCCCCTGCCGGCTGGAAACCGGCGGCACACACTCGCAACCGGCTGGAAGCCGGCGGTACACACACTCGCAGCCGGCTGGCGGTCCATTTGACGACGCTCACGGCCTCGGTCCGGCGGTCGCGCCGGCTCCGCCGACCAGGTTCACTCCCAGCTGACGCTCCAGGTTCACCAGGTTCTCGTGGTAGTCCCGAAGCTCCGCCGCGTACTGGAGCTCGTAGGTGAGGATCGTCAGCGCGTTGGTCGTCAGGGTGAGGAAATCCACCGTGCCCACCTGATAGGAAGAGAGCGACGAGTCCAGCGCCGCCGTGGCCTGGGGGATGATCCCGGTGCGATACAGGTCGAGCAGGCGCCTCGACGTGCGGGCGCCGATGTAGGCGTCCTTGATTCTGTAGGTCACCTCCTGAAGCTTGCGCTGATACTCGTGGCGGGTTCCTTCCAATGCCTCCACCGACTCCTCGACGGCACGGCTCTCCTTTCTCCGCCAGTAGAGGGGAATCTCGATGCCCACCGTGTACTCGTACATGTTCCCGAAACCGCCGCCGCGCTGGAAATACCCCGCCGAAACGGTGAAATCGGGAAGGACGTCCTTCCGCGCCCGCTCCCGTTCCAACGAGGCCCTCCGAATCTCCAGCCGATCGGCGTCGATTTCGGGATTCCGCTCCCGCGCCATGAGGTAGAGGCTCTCGAGCGAGAAGGGCACCTCGATCGACACATCCGTGAAGGTGGGAACCTCGGGAAGGGAAGCCTCCGGGGGGCGGTTGAGAAGCGAGTTGATCCGCGCCCGGACGCTTTCCCGCCGGCCCGCCAGCACCTCCAGGCGCTCCTCGATCAGGGACACTTCCACCTGGGCCCGCAGGACATCCTGCATCAGACCTTCGCCGACGCCGTAGCGCGCCTCGGTGACGCGGGCAAACCTTTCCAAGAGGTCGCGGTAACGCCTCAGGATTTCTTCCGTCTGGTGGATGTAGTGCAACCGGAAGAACTCCTCCTTGACCTCGCGGACGACCTCCAGGGTGACCGCTTCGTAGTTCCGGGCCCGAACCTCGGCCTCGGTTTCCGCCACCTCGCCGTCCAGGGACAGCTTGCCCGGCCAGGGAATCTTCTGCATGAACATGAACGAGGCCCAGTCCAAGGGCCCCGACCCAATGGTGGAGTAGGGCAGAGGATTGCCGGTCATGGAGCTGATGCGGAACTCCGGGTTCGGCAGGGTGGAAACCTGCGACGGCCGCTTGCCGGCGGCGGTCCACCGGCTTCTCGCCGCGCGAATCGAGGGATTCGAGTGCAGCGCCTCCCGCACCAGGCCGTCCAGGATCCGGAACGCCTCTTCGGACCGATCCGGGGGTTGGGGTGCAACGGCCTCCGCCGGCGCGCCCGGCAGGTTTCCGACCAGGACAAGTGCCGCCAACAGGCTCATTCGGGCTGTCTTTCCGATCCTCATAATCTTGCTATCCTGTTCTCAGAGCTGCGATGCGCGTGCCAACCATGTGGTTCCGGGCTTTGGATCATCGGTTCCGGCTCTACGTCCGACCGGTCCGACATGTCGGACCGGTCGGACTTGTCGGACCTCTCGGAGAGCCTCCAGTCCCCAGCCCCCAGCACCGAGTACCCAGAACGCCGTTTCATCTCTCCGGGTGCGCCCCGCTCACGGCCACTCACTCCTCCTAACTCCTAATTCCTAATTCCTGAAGCTCCAAGAAAAATCAGACAACCCCGTCACCCGAAACCCGAAACTCGGAACTCGGAA
>CAYRCA010000252.1:0-1286 GCA_964422565.1 uncultured Acidobacteriota bacterium
AGACATGAAAGAATGGGGAGCGCCGCGTCGCGCGACGGCAGAGCCTTGAGCGTCGCGCCTGTGCGACCCGTGAAGTCGGTGGCGGTGAGGAAGCCTCCGTTGGCCTCGAATCCGACGACCTTGTCGTGGCCCGACTCCACGGCGGCCGTCATCGACTCGATGACGAAGGGCGAGCCGATGCGGGTTCGGAAGATCCGTCGAAACCGGTTCGATTTCTCCAGGGCCGTGTTGCAGCTCACGGGTGCCGAAACGACGTGCGCTCCGAGGTATTCCGCCGTCAGAATGCCCAGCAGGTCTCCCCGGACGACGCGCCCGTCTTCGGCCACAACGAGCGGGCGGTCTCCGTCGCCGTCGGTGGAGACCAAAGCGTCGGCCCTCCGGTCGGCCACGAAGCGGGCGAGCTCCCCCTCGTTCTCCACCGCCTCGGTGTCCACCGGGACGAAGGCCTCGGAGCGCCCCACCGGGACAGCCTCCGCACCCAAGCCCCCCAGCAGTTCCACCAGGAGGTCCCGGGCGACGGAGGAATGCTGTTGGACCACGACCCGTCGGCCGCTCAGGCACGACCGCGGAAAGAACTCGAGATAACGGGTCAGGTACTGACGGACCGCGTCGTCCCGGGTGGACCCGAGGCGACCGGAAACGCGCAAGTTTCCCGAGGAGTCGAAGGGAAGGTTCCGTCTTTCCAGTCGCTTCCCGGCCCCTTCGTACTCTTCGAGGATCCCCGACTCGTCCTTCTTGAGGATCTCGCCCGACGGCAGGTTGAACTTGATGCCGTTGCGGTCGTCGGGAATGTGGCTCCCGGTGACCATGATGCCGGGGCGGCCCTGCGTCATTCCGTAGAGGCAGAGCGCCGGCGTCGGAACGACGCCCATGTAGTCGGCCGCCACCCCCTCTCTGGCCAGGGCGAACGCAACCGCGTTGAGAATTCGGGGTGTGCTGGATCGAAGGTCTCCGCCCAGTGCGATCCGGCTGACGGGCCCCCGTCGCCTGAGGTACCGAACGAAAGCGGTGGTGAAAAGGAGACACTCCCGGTCGGTCATCTCACAGACCAGACCGCGAACTCCGCTGGTTCCGAATCGCAACGCCATGGCTGGTACTCCGAACTGTCCGGCCTTTGGCCGGCCACCGGTCGGCATGGTGGGAACTGAAAGCATACCCGAAGGCGACCGCTTTGTCAGGCCGGGAAGACAGGCTTCCAGCCTGTCGCCGCGGGGTCTCGCTTGGGAGGCCCGGCTTCCAGCCTGTCGCCGCGGGGTCTCGCTTGGGAGGCCCGGCTTCCAGCCTGT
>CAYRCA010000252.1:1386-6497 GCA_964422565.1 uncultured Acidobacteriota bacterium
CGCCGCGGGGCCTCGACGTTCACCCCGGTGTTGGCTTTCCTCGCGACAGGCGGGGATGCGTGTCTTCTTCGACAGGCAAGATGCCTGTCTTCCTCGACGGGCAAGATGCCTGTCTTCCAGCCTGTTTGACAGGGCTGCCAAGTTAACGGTCCGACCGCTGGAGAAATTCCGTGGCGGCAATGCTAAGATTAGGAAGTGGCTTCAGGGAAGGAGGTGCGTCGATGCGGTACTGGTTCGGGGTGAGTGCGAGTTTTCTCTCTATCGTCTTGATTCTCTTGTTGTCGGGGTGTGGCGGAGACCCCAACCAGGAACTCCTGACGGCCTCGGAAAGAGGGGATCTGCAGAGGGTTCAGTCTACGCTCGGCAGAGATGTAAACATAAACGCGCAGAACGCGGAAAGTAAGACCGCGCTCATGCTGGCGGCCGAGAAGGGGCATGACGCGGTGGCCCAGGCTTTGATCGACGCCGGGGCGAACGTGAACGCCCAGGACCGATCCGGGCGGACGGCGTTGATTCTGGCGGTTCGGCAGGGACAGACCCCGATCGTGCGCTCCCTGCTCGAGGGGGGCGCCGACGTGGAAACGGCCGACTTCGACGGGTTCACCCCCTTGATCCATTGTGGGGAAATGGGCCGGGTCGAGTGTTTGCGGGCTCTCCTTGAAAAGGGCGCCGAGGTGAACGCCGTCGACGGGCGGGGCCGCACCGGATTGATGTACGCCGCGGCCGGCGGCCATCTGGACTCGGCGGGCGTCTTTGTCGACGCGGGAGCTTCCGTAAACGCGGCGGATCGGGACGAAGTGACGGCCTTGATCCATGCCGCCCTCAGGGGACAGGCCGAGGCCGCCGAATTCCTATTGGAAAAGGGCGCCGATATGACGCTGGCGGCCCGGGACGGCCGGACCGCCCTGGCGGCGGCCGCGGGAGAGGGTCACGCCTCGGTGGTGGAGGTGCTGGTCGCGGCGGGGGCGAACGTTAACGAGGCGATCCGGGACGGGCGGACGCCGCTGATGCTGGCGGCGGCCGGCGGTCATGCCGACGCGGTGGGGGCTCTCCTGGACCGCGGCGCCAACGTCAATGCGACGGACGAACAGGGGCGAACGGCGCTGATGCTTGGGGCGTATCGGGGGGATCCCGAGGTGGTCAAGAGTCTCCTCGACCGGGGCGCCACGACCAGGCTCGCCAGCAGAACGGGTGAGACGGCGCTGATGTATGCCGCCCGCGAGGGACACGGCGAGGTCGTGAAGACATTGCTGGACGCGGGTGAGGCGATCAACGCCCGCAAGCAGGACGGATGGACGGCTCTGACCGCGGCGGCGTCCAACGGGCATTCGGACGTGGTTGAGATTCTGCTCGAAGCTGGAGCGGACCCCAAGATCAAGGCCAACACCGGCTGGGACGCCCTGATCGGCGCCTCGGTTCACGGCGACCTGGAGAGCGTCAAACTGCTGCTGGAGAAGGGCGCGGACGTCGACTCGAAGGACGAGAACGATGTGACGGCCCTGATGCACGCCTCCATCCAGGGCCGCGAGGAGGTGGTGCGGGCGCTCTTGGACGCCGGCGCGAACCGTGGGGCCGAGGATTACTCGGGCAAGACGGCGGAGGTTCACGCCGCAGACCAGGGGCACCAGGCGATCGTCACGCTGCTCAGGGGCAGCGCCGCCGACTGATCCCCCCGGGACCCCGACCGCTCTAGGGTGTGTAGTACATGGGCGCGTCCGGTCCAAGGGGCAGTCCCGCCAGAATCCAGACAATCAGGACCGGGATGCGCACCACCGCGATCACGATGGCGTAGGGCAGCATCAAGGCGATGATCGTTCCGATGCCCGTATCCTTCTCATACTTCTGGGCGAAGGTGATGATCAGCGGGAAGTAGGGAAGCAGGGGCGTGAGGATGTTGGTGTAGGAGTCCCCGATCCGGTAAGCCGCCTGGGTGAGTTCCGGCGAATATCCCATCAGCATCAGCATGGGAACGAAGATGGGCGCCATGACCGCCCACTTCGCAGACGCGCTGCCGATCACGAGGTTGATCAGCGAAGCGACCAGGATGAAGGCCACGATCAGCGGGATGCCGGTGAAGCCGATGGCCTGAAGAGCGGACGCGCCGGAGATCGCCACGATGATCCCCAGGTTCGACCAGTTGAAGAAGGCCACAAACTGCGCCGCCGCGAAGGCGAGAACGATATAGCCGCCCATGCTGGCCATGGAGTCGCCGGTCATTCGGGCGACGTCTTTGTCGCTGGTGATGGAGCGGGTTACCAGCCCATACACCACGCCCGGGATGAGAAACAGGATCATCATGAGAGGGACGATGCTGTCGAGGAGCGGTCGAATGCTGCCCTCCTCGCCCCGAAGGATGCCTTCGGAGGGAACGGCCGCCCAAGCCAGTATTCCGAGACAGGCGACGACCGAAATGAGAGCGGCGGCCAAGCCCTTCATCTCGACACCCGTGATTTCGCTGTTTTCCTCGGTGAGATCGCCGGCGGCCTTATACTCGCCGAGCCTCGGCTCCACGATCCGCTCGGTGACGATCCAGCCCGCGATCGAAGTGACGGGAACGAGGGCCGCCATGATCCACCAGTTGGCGGTGGGATCGACCCGGTAGGCCGGATCGAGAATCTGGGCCGCCGGTTCCGTGAAGCCGGCCAGCAGGGGGTCCAGCGCCGTGATGATGATATTGGCCCCGAATCCGCCGGAGACCCCTGCGAAGGCGGCCGCGAGGCCGGCTAGGGGATGGCGCCCCATGCCCCAGAATATGGCGGCCCCCAGGGGGATCAGAACCACGTAGCCCGCGTCGGCGGCGATGCTGGAAAGCTGGCCGGCGGTCACCAGGGCGATCGTGATCAGCCAGGTGGGCATCCAGGAGACGAAGGCCCTCAGTCCGACCGCGATCAATCCGGTGCGTTCCGCGACACCGATGCCGAGCATGACCACCAGGACCATTCCCAGCGGGGGGAAGCTCGTGAAGGTGACGGTCATCGCGGTGAAGATCCGCTGGAGTTGATCGGCGCTGAGGAGGTTGATCGCCTGGACGGACTCGCCGGTGCCCGGATGGACGACGCCGATGCCGAGTGTCGCCGCAAGCCAGGATGCGACCAGAACGATGAATATGAGGATGACGAACAATGTCACCGGCTGCGGGAGCTTGTTGCCTGCCCGCTCCACCGAGTTCAGGATTCGCAGGAGCATACCGGGGGAAGCTTCTCTTGCCATGGCGTCCTCTTTGGTTCGAAATCGCCGAGCCGCGGCCGCCGGATCGGATCTCGCGGCGCGGCGCCGGCCAATAAGGCACAAGGGGCTGCCGTCCTCATGGCGCCGGACTTCCGATTCGGGATAGCCAAACGGGGAAGACCAGACCGCCGCCGAGGGCCGGATGGAGACTCATACCACGGAAGGTTAACCGAAACGGACGACGCGTCAAGAAGTCCCGGGGGAGCGAAATGGGGCCGCGCTCGGACGGGCGTCTCGCGATGCCCGCTCTGGTACAGATCGTGCTAAGAACCTCGAGTGAAGGAGGAATCGATGCCGTACGACCCGATCGAGATGGCCGACTGGGAGATCTCCGAGGCCGCCGAACCGGGGATGCCCACAACGGACGAGTGGCGCCATCGTCTGGGGCTTCAGCGGGACGAGGTGATACCCATGGGGCGACTTTGCAAGCTCGACTTCCTGCGCATCATGGAAAGGCTCGCCGGGCGGCCCGACGGACGATACATCGAGGTGACGGCCATTACGCCGACGCCTTTGGGCGAGGGAAAGACCACCACCTCCATCGGCCTTCTGGAGGGCTTGGGGAAGCGGGGCAAGCGGGCGGGAGGCTGCCTGCGCCAGCCGTCGGGAGGGCCTACGATGAACATCAAGGGCACCGCCGCGGGGGGAGGCAACGCGCTGCTGATACCGATGACCGAGTTCTCGATGGGGCTGACGGGCGACATCAGCGACCTGATGAACGCCCACAACCTGGCCATGGTGGCGCTGACGGCCCGGATGCAGCACGAACGTAACTACACCGACGAGCAACTGGCGAGGTTGACCGGGATGCGCCGTCTGGAGGTGGATCCGACGCGGGTGGAGTTCGGCTGGGTCATGGACTTCTGCGTCCAGGCCCTGCGCGACATCATCATCGGGATCGGCGGAAGGTACGACGGGTTCATGATGCAGTCCCGCTTCGGGATCGCCGTCAGCTCCGAGCTGATGGCCATTCTGTCGATCGTGACCGATCTGGCGGACCTGCGCCGGCGGTTGGGGGAAATCACCCTGGCCTTCGACAAGCAAGGCCGTCCGGTGACCACCGCCGACCTGGAGGTGGCGGGCGCCATGTGCGCCTGGATGCGCGACGCCGTCAACCCCACGTTGTGCGCGACGGTCGAGTACCAGCCGTGCATGGTCCACGCCGGCCCCTTCGCCAACATCGCCGTCGGGCAGTCCTCCATCATCGGAGACCGGGTGGGCCTGAAACTGTTCGATTACCACGTGACCGAAAGCGGGTTTGGGGCGGACATCGGTTTCGAGAAGTTCTGGAACGTGAAGTCCCGGTACAGCGGGCTTCGGCCCCATGTCTCAGTGCTGACGGCCACGATCCGGGCCCTGAAGATGCATGGCGGCGGGCCCAGGGTCGTGGCCGGTTTGCCCCTCCCCACGGAGTATTCCTCGGAAAACGTGGACTTGGTTGTAAAGGGGTTGCCCAACCTGATCCACCACATCGGGATCGTCCGGAAGTCCGGAATGAATCCGGTGGTCTGCGTCAATCGCTTCACCTCCGACACGGACGAGGAGGTCCGGGTCGTCAGGGAGGCCGCCGAGGCGGCCGGAGCGCGCTGCGCCGTCTCCGACCACTGGGCCCGTGGGGGCGAGGGCGCCCTGGAGTTGGCCGACGCGGTTCTGGACGCGTGCGAGGAGGACGGCGGGTTTCGCTTCCTCTATCCTCCGGAGATGAAGCTGCGGGACCGGGTGGGGGCGGAGCATCCGGTGAAAGCAGACGCCGGTTGCCGCAACACGGTATTCAATGCGCTGGCCCAGACCGGGGCCGAGCACGTGGCGGATTTCCTGAGCGCGGGTGCGCGTCGGTTCCGGTTGGAGTTCCTGAATGAGACGCCGGCTGAGCTGAGCCAGAC